>JAOZRC010000236.1 GCA_029940345.1 Desulfobacterales bacterium | reverse complement strand
TAGCTCCAGAGTTGCAGCTCTTTGGCACAGATTTTAATAACCCATTTCAGATCTTCAGGAAGTTTGTTATATGCGTCCTTATTAAAGAACAGGCCGAACTGGGTGCCCGGTTGATGGACCCCGGGTTCAATTACGAATTTGGTGATTTCGTCAAAGCCCATGGGATAATTTACGGCCGGCGCTGAAAATTCGGCGGCGTCAATAACCCCTCGTTCCAGTGCCAAATAAACCTCGCCACCGGGAAGCGGCGTCACCGAAGCGCCCAGGTTGTTCATAATATCCATAAACCATCCCGGCGTCCGGACTTTCATGCCTTTGAAATCTTCCAGTTTAGTCGCCCGTTTATTCGAAAAAAAGCCCATCTCCTGTCCGGCCTGCCCACCGGGAAAAGCCACCATGTTGAACTGGCCGTAAAGATCATTCATCATTTCAGCGCCACCGCGTTCATACAGCCAAATATTGTAAAGCTCCGCATCCAGTCCCAACGGCACAGAAGCAAACGCGACAAACGCCTCATTTTTGCCTTTCCAGTACCCGGGCCAATCATGTCCGCATTGGGCTGAACCTTTGCTGACAGCGTCAAATGATTGCATCGCCGGCACCAATTCTCCAGCCGAGAAACATTTAATCTGGAGTCTGCCGCCTGAAACCAAGCGAACCGAATCGGCAAAATGCTGGGCATAATCAAAGAAGAGTAATCCTTTTGACCACGGCATCACCATTTTCCACCGAACCGTCTGATCCGATGTTTTCACTTTGGTGCGCTTAATCTCCTCATGCCGTTTGTCCGCACCGAATTTTTCGCGTTTCGCAGCTTCAGATGGAACCGGGCTGTAAAACACGGTCAAAGCAAACACACATGCAACCAAAACTACCAATCCTTTTTTCATTTTCTTCTCCCTTCGGTTTAAGTTAACGTTTAATGGCGCCCATCTCCAAACCCGTGTTTAGAAGCAGACGCTGAAAATCTCAAAACTGATACACAACAAAAATATTACTTTTAGATCTCGTTACGAGATAGAGCCTCGTAACGAGCAGAAGTGTCCAGACTTATGTCGGTAGCCTGTTTTGATATGACTTAGGGATTTCCCCAAAAATGGTATACCCTACTACATTACGGATAGCTGGTAAGTTATTTATTGGGAATTCCCTTACTTGTCAACTGCTATCAGGTTTTTTCATTTGTTTTTGCGCGTAGGTTTTCAGCATTCCGCCATCAAAAAGCAGATCTCCGCCATTTAAATAGGCAGCGAATCTGGAAAAACCCAATAAGAATAAATTGCCCACTTCGATGGGAGCCATCATCTCTTTGATGCGGGATTGCCCCATCATGACATCACGAACGACATCTTCGGGACTGATCCCCCGCTGCTCCGCCTGGGCCGGTATTTGATTCAGAGTAAGCGCGGTTTTGACAAATCCGGTGCTTACGGAAAAAGAACGAATCCTGCCTTCTCCCTCGGCGGCAATAGACTGAGTCAGGGCGCGCAAGCCGAATTTCATGATATTATAAACCGGTTTATTCAAGGTGCAAATAAATGCATGGACCGATGTCATGTTGCCGATGGCGCCAGACCCGTCACTGCTTTGCTCCATATAAGGAATCGTTAATTGGGAGAGATAAAACGGCGCCCGCAACATCAGCCGCTGCATATAGTCATATTTGTCCATGGGAAAATTTTTAATGGGATCTATATGCTGGATGCCGGCGATATTTGCCAGAAACCTGATATTTCCAAGTTTGGCAGCTTCCGCCACGGCGTGTTCGATCTCTTCATCCACGGTAAGATCCGTGCGGATGAAAATCATCTGTCCGCCAATTTCCCGGGCAAGTTTCTGGGTTTTGGCACCTTCCTTCGCATTAAAATCCAAACCCACCACCATCAGGTTATTGGCGGCCGCCGCAATCGCTGTGGCGCGGCCGATACCGGTTCCCGACCCGCTGACAATACAAACATTATCCGGATTAAACTGATCATCCTGCAGGATCAGGATATTTTCGCGCTTGATTTCAGGTTCACGGATATCCATTTTGGGCCTCCTCAAAAAATATTAGATAATTATTGGTGTCCTGCGATGCAAGAATAAGACCAAAAGGAGCCCTTCCGGTAAACTATTTTTTAGTTGGAAAGCATCTATGTGAAATTTTTACATGTTTTAATTCATCATCGGCATATTTTATTAAATGGCGCCTTTTAACACTCGACAAAGGAACTTAAAACGATTAATTGATATGTATCAATGGTTATACATGTCGCCATTATGATACAAAACAAAAGGGTAACCGTTCACTCTCCCTGAGCGGAACGGCTTTCCGCTCTACATAACCACAATCGTTCGTGAGGGTGTAGCGCGGGAAGCTGTCCCGCGTTAGCTTACATGTAGAGGGAGTGAACGGTTACACAAAAGGAATGATCATGCCCCTGAAAAATGAACCGCCATTAAAGCCTTCTCAAAACAATTGTCCGGTTACCCCAAACGATTTATCTGAAATAAAAGCGCTGAAAGCCGAACTTGAGATGTACCGCCTGATTTTCGACAGCATTTACAACGGCGTTCTGGTAACGGATGCCAAGGGTGTCATCACCCATTTCAACAAGCCCTATGGCAAATTTCTTGGGATGACGCCTTCACAACAGATCGGTAAACACTGCACCGAAATACTTGAAAACACCCGGATGCACATTGTCGCCCAAACCGGAATTTGCGAAATTAATCAGGCTCACTGGCTCAAGGGGCAAAACATGGTCGTCCAGCGTATTCCCATTAAAAAAGATGGAAAGGTCATCGCTGTTTTCGGTCAGGTGATGTTTAAAAATGTTAAAGATGTCGGCAAACTTGCGAGCAAGCTTTCCGTTCTTGAATCCAAAGTCAAACTCTACGAACAGGAGCTTATCAATCTGCGCTCAACCCGCTACACGTTTGATAGTATTATCGGAAACAGCCGCGTGATTGCGCAGTTGAAAAAAGAAGCGCTTAAAGCTGCTGTCAATCAATTTCCCGTGTTGATTTCAGGCGATAGCGGCACGGGCAAGGAACTCTTTGCCCAAGCCATTCACCATGCCAGCGCACGTAAAATCTATCCTTTCGTGCGCATAAACTGCGCGGCCATTCCCAAAGACCTTCTCGAATCGGAACTTTTCGGCTATGACAAAGGTGCGTTTACCGGCGCTCGCTCCACAGGCAAACCGGGCAAGTTCGAACTGGCCCATCGGGGTACGGTCTTTCTGGACGAGATCGGAGACCTGCCCTTTGAAATGCAGCCCAAATTGTTGCGCGTGCTGGAAGAAAAGGAATTCGAGCGGATCGGCGGAACCGCTGTAATTCGCTCCGATTTTCGTCTGATTGCCGCCACGAATCAAAATCTTGAAGAGATGCTTGCCGACAGGCGGTTTCGCAAAGACCTTTTTTATCGCCTTAATGTAATCCCGCTTCATATTCCGCCGTTGCACAAAAGGCGTAGCGACATTATCCCCATTGCGACACACTTGCTGCGACAACTCATCCAGGAGGCGTCCCTGACGGAAATAATAATTGATCAGGATGCCGAAAAGGTGCTTAAAAGCTATGACTGGCCCGGAAATGTGCGTGAATTGTCGAATGTTCTTGAAAGGACAGTGGCTTCATTAGAAGGAAGCGTCATTCATCGCCATGAATTGCCTTTTTACCTTCACCGGGATCAAAATAAAGTACCCGCAAACCACCAAACGTCCATCAAGGATGTACACGCTCGTGCCGAAAAAGAAGCCATTCTCTTCGCCCTGAAAGAAACCGGCAACAATAAAGCTCAGGCGGCTAAAATGCTTGGTATCCATCGGACGTTATTGTATAAAAAGATGAAAAAATATGAAATGAGTCTTTGACAAAATAATGTATCATTAACGCTACATCGTATCATCGCAATCTATTCAAAATCATGGTTATAGTGATGATATAGAAAGAGGGAGGAAACAACATGCTGAAAGAATTCAATGACACCGGGCTATGCGTCTTCGGCCGGCATTACATGGTGGATACATCCGAAAAATTGGAGCAAATTATTCATCTGGTCGAAAAAGGCAAATATTTCACCATCAATCGTCCGCGGCAATTTGGGAAAACAACCACGCTGTCGCTCCTGGCAAAACGTCTCAGTCTAATGAACGATTACGTGGTGTTAAATATCAGTTTTGAGGGAACCGGAGACGCGATCTTTTCCGGCGAACCGGAATTTAGTCCGGCGTTTCTCAGACTGATCGCCCGAAGCGAGATGTTCACCAATCCCGATATCGCTGATTATTTTGAAAAACAATCATTGCATGTGCGCAACTTTGAAAATCTGTCGCTGTTCATTTCACGCTATATGCTGCATGTTAAAAAAAAGGTGGTGCTTATGATTGATGAGGTTGATAAAAGCAGCGATAACCAAATATTTCTCAATTTCCTGGGTATGCTGCGAAATAAGTACTCGCGGCAAAATGAGGGCAAAGATTACACGTTCCATTGTGTCATTCTGGCGGGCGTCCATGATATCAAAACACTTAAATTAAAAATCCGTTCGGACGAGGAAAAAAAATATAACAGTCCCTGGAATATTGCCATAGACTTTAACGTGGATTTGAGCTTTGCGCCCACCGAAATCGAGACTATGCTAAAAGAATATAGTGATGATAAACAAATTCGGCCTGATATCCCCTCAATAGCTGAAAAGTTGCATTATTATACTTCCGGTTATCCCTATTTAGTCAGCAAACTTTGCAAATTTATTGATGAACACATTACGCCCGCCCGCAACAATCATAACTGGTATATGAGTGATGTTGATGCGGCCTTTAACATGATCGTGCGCGAAAATTATACAACCACGCTTTTTGACAGTCTGATCAAGAACCTCGAAAACAACCGCGAGCTTTATAACAATGTGTTCAATATTGTGATAAATGGCAAGCGAATTCCTTTTAATATTACTGTACCGATTATTAACCTGGGATATTTATACGGAATTTTGCGCCATTCCCAAGAAGGCTGCCAAATTCACAATCGGATATTTGAGCAGCGCATTTATAACTATATGATGACTAAATTGCAGACCTCAGAGGCGGATCCGATACTGGCATTGCAACCGGAGTATTATACGGAAGATGGGTTGAATGTTGAAATAATTTTACTGAAATTTCAAATTTTTATGAAAGAACACCATTCTCATCGGGACGATAAATTCCTGGAACGTGAAGGCCGGCTATTGTTTCTCTCCTTTCTCAGACCGATCATCAATGGCAAAGGGTTCGATTTTAAAGAACCTAATGTAGCCGACGAACGACGCATGGATATCGTTATCACCTTTCACAATCAACGCTATGTTTTGGAACTCAAACGCTGGTATGGTCCAAAAGCCCACCAGGAAGGCTTGGCGCAATTAAGCGATTATCTTGACCTTTATGCTCTGAAGCAGGGCTATCTGCTAATTTATGATTTTAACAAAAATAAGGAATATAAACAGGAACAAATCATATTTCGGGATAAACAGATTTTTGCCGTTTGGGTTTAGGAACATAAATTTTTATAACTGCCGACATAAGAGGGCGCTCAAATTTTAGCGCCTTGCTTCCACTCTTCACATTTCATTTCTTTTGAAGCGCACGGCGGGCTTCATCAGCGCTTTCATAAATATGCGGGGCGACATCCCGCCTTTGAAGCGCATCGCCGATTTTCATCCTTAAAAAAGCGCTGGTGGTGTAACGCGTGACGCCTGAATAAAAACGATCCACAAGGCCCTTAACCATGTCCGTGTATATATCTGTAAGTTCCGGTGCGATAAAAAAGTTATCATAGTTGACAATGGTGTACACCTTTCTATTCAAAGGTGTGAGTATTCCGGTGACGGTGGCTTCCACGGCCCTGACATCCTCCACAGTTTTAACGGCATATCCTTCAAAATTGACAAAAAACAGATTTTCATCCGCATTATACGTCAAACGGTCTTCCAGCGATACTGTGAGCAGATCATTTTTCATTCCCATCGGCTCAGGTCTGAATATGCGTGCATCTGTTAAACGTGGCGTATCTTCAATGATGGGTGCAAACGCCATGAAGGGCAAAATATCCTTTTCGATGTCAATGCCCGGCGCAACTTCCGTAAGCACAACGCCTTCGGATGTGAGTTTAAAAACGCAGCGTTCAGTGATATAGAGCACCGGTTGTTTTTTCAAAACGGCATATTGGCCACTGAAAGTGACTTGCTCGACATGCTCAACGAATTTTTTCACGCGGCCTTCCCGCTCAATCCGGAGTATTCCTTTGTCAAAGGATATCTCTAAACCGCCGGTTGTGAATGTTCCCACAAAGACAACTTTTTTCGCATTTTGGCTGATATTGATAAACCCGCCGGCACCGGCCAGTTTAGGGCCGAATTTGCTGACATTCAGGTTCCCGTGCTGATCCGCCTGGGCCAGACCGAGAAAGGCGATATCAAGACCGCCCCCATCATAAAAATCAAACTGGGATGGCTGGTCGATCACCGCTTCGGTGTTTGTGGCTGCGCCAAAATTGAGGCCGCCGGCGGGGATTCCGCCGATAACCCCCGGTTCGGCTGTCAACGTGATATAATCAAGGATTTTCTCCTCGTTGGCAACATTGGCAATGCCTTCCGGCATACCGATTCCAAGATTTACAATACTGTTGGCCTGAAGTTCAAAAGCGGCGCGGCGGGCGATGATTTTGCGGGCGCTCATTTCCATGGCGGTCACGGATTGCATCGGAATTTTCACTTCGCTGCTGAATGAGGGATTATACTGTTCGGCAAATGTCTGCCAGTGGTTTTGAGGCTCAGAAACCACGACGCAGTCCACCATAATACCGGGTATTTTAACCTGGCGGGCATCTAACGTCCCACGGGCAGCGATTCGCTCTACTTGGACAATCACAAAGCCACCGGAATTTTTAGCCGCTGTGGCGATGGCAAGCGACTCTAAGGTCAGCGCCTCTTTCTCCATCGTTATATTACCATCCGTATCCGCGGTGGTGCCTCGCAAAAGAGCGACATTGATAGGAAACGTTTTGTATGCCAAATACTCCTGGCCGTCAAATTCGATCAACTCAACAATATCTTCGGTGGTGCGTTGATTGAGTTTGCCGCCGCCGTTGCGCGGGTCCACGAAAGTGCCTAATCCGACCGCCGTGATAGTACGCGGCTTGTGGGCGGCGATATCGCGGTAAAGATGCGAAATGACGCCCTGGGGAAGATTATAGGCTATGATCTTATTTTCAATGGCTAATTTTTGGAGTTTGGGCACAAGGCCCCAATGCCCGCCGATCACTTTTTTGACCAGACCCTCATAGCCAAGATGATTTAAACCGCGCCTGTCGCCATCACCCTGGCCGGCCGCATAAACAAGCGTCAAATCGCATGGTTTTTTATTATCCGCATAATATTGTTCCAAAGCCACGGCAAGCTCTTCGGGAAATCCGATGCCTACAAAACCGCCGGTTGCCACCGTATCGCCATCACGAATCAAACGAATGGCTTCTTCAGCCGACACAATTTTGCCTTTTTGGGAACTCATCGGCGACAAATCAGCTAGCACCGGATGAGTATGTTTTTCTTTTTTCATTTTTGCCTCTCTCTTACGCAACCATAGCGAAAATCTAACCGGCCATTTGTTATTAGGGATGTCCCAAAAAAGAATATACCCAAAATGTAGGGTGGGTGGAGTGTAACGGAACCCACCGTTTACGGAA
>JAOZRC010000933.1 GCA_029940345.1 Desulfobacterales bacterium | reverse complement strand
TGTATTGTAATACGCCGACGACCGATAACGCAGTGAAATTTAATATGTGACTGTCGGCATCCTTCATTTGTTGGTTTACACTTTTTAATGTAGGGTGGGTAGAGTGTAACGGAACCCACCGTTTATGGAAATGTGGTGGGTTCCGTTACACTCTGCCCACCCTACAAAATTTTGTAGCTGAACAGATCGAAAAAGTGTTAACTACTTTAGCTGTCTTATGAAGGATGCCTGACTGTCTATATTTTGATTTGATTCATGGCATTCATAATAACCAAAAGGAGGCGGAAATGGAGACTAAAGATGTGGTGCAAAGAGATTCGTTTGGCAGTAAGCTGGGAATTATAGCAGCAGTCGCAGGTTCTGCGGTGGGGTTGGGTAATATTTGGAAATTTCCATATATTACCGGTGTTTACGGGGGAGGCGCTTTTGTTCTTGTTTACCTGATATGTATTGCTTTGATCGGCTTGCCGATTGTGCTTTCTGAATTCGTAATTGGCCGTAAAGCGCAAAAAAACGCAATCGGTTCATTTAAAAAGCTGGCACCCGGCACCTTGTGGTTTGTTCCCGGAATAATGGGGCTTGTTGCAGCTTTTATGATTCTCGCCTTTTATGGCGTGGTGGCCGGATGGACCCTCGAATACCTGTTTAAAGCGATTACCAATTCGTTTGTGGGGAAAAATCCTGCTGACCTTGAAGGCATGTTCGGTGGGTTCATCAGCCAGCTTGCCAGGCCTATCTTCTGGCAAATTATATTTATGGGTTTAACCTGTTGGATTGTTTTGGCCGGCATTAAAGGGGGTATTGAAAAAGCATCGAAATTGTTAATGCCTGTTTTATTGGTTATCATTATTATCCTGGACATTCGTGCGGTCACACTGCCAGGAGCCAGCGAGGGTTTGGCTTTCTTGTTCAAGCCCGATTTTTCCAAGTTAACCGGTGAAGGGATGTTGAACGCCTTAGGACACGCATTTTTTTCATTAAGTTTGGGCATGGGCACTTTAATCACTTACAGTTCTTATATGAGTAAGAAAGAGAATCTTGCCACAACCGCAGTTCAGGTCACCATCGCTGATACGGGAATAGCGCTATTGGCCGGCATCGCCATTTTTCCGGCCGTATTCGCATTTGGCATCGAGCCGGGCGCGGGGCCTGGATTGGTTTTTATTACCCTGCCCAATGTATTCCAGCAAATGCCCGGCGGATACTTTTTTTGTATCTTGTTTTTCTTGTTGCTAGCCGTGGCGGCGTTGACGTCATCCATAAGCATTCTCGAAGTTGTGGTGGCCTATTTTGTTGAAGAGCTTAAACTGGCAAGGCGCGCTGCCACCATAATGGCCGCGTCCGCCATCACAATCATGGGTATCCCCTGTTCTTTATCCATGGGCGTATGGTCCAAAGTGAAATTTATGGATAAAACGTTCTTTGATTGGTTGGATTTTATTGCCTCAAATGTAATGCTTCCGTTGGGCGGATTATTAATTGTCGCCTTTGTCGGTTGGTATCTTGGCCGTGAAAAAACAGAAGCGGAAGTTACGAATGAGGGTGAATTGAAAGCCGGTTATTTGCCACTTTTCATGTTTCTGGCCAAGTTTGTGGCACCGGTAGTTATAGCCATCGTATTCTTACACGGACTGGGACTATTCTGAAAAATCTGATTTTTATTAGCATTCATAAAAAAACTGAAAAATATAGAGGAGGTAACAATGTATTCAGTTAAAAAATTCATCGTTTATGTAATCTCATTTTTTATTTGTATTTGTTTCGGTGTACCGGCATTCGGAGGAATGCTTCAGGTCGTAACCGAAGAATATCCGCCGTATAATTATACAAAAGATGGCAAAGTTGTCGGATTCTGCACCGATGTCGTCAAGGAAATTTTAAAACGTGCTAATATTGACCATTCGATTCAATCCCATTCCTGGGCGGAATCTTATCAAAAAGCGCAGACTGAGCCGAATGTGCTGATTTATTCCATGGGACGCAATGTGGAAAGGGAACCTTTGTTCAAATGGGTGGATGTTATAGCGCGCACCGAAGTGTATTTCTATAAATTGAAAAGTCGGCCGGAAGTTAAAATCAAAACGTTTG
>JAOZRC010000235.1 GCA_029940345.1 Desulfobacterales bacterium | reverse complement strand
GAACAGATCGAAAAAGTGTTAACTACTTTAGCTGTCTTATGAAGGATGCCTGATTATTCTTGCAATTTCAAAAAGAGTATGGCAATAAAAGCTTCTTAGCGTTAGGAAAAATGACAAACACATCCGAATACGGAGTTGAGTTATAATGGATGAAAAATACAAAGCGGCGGATATTGAAGCCAAATGGCACACCGAATGGGAAAACTCCGGTTTGTTTACGGTTGAAAAAGATTCCGCCAAAGAAAAATATTATCTTCTTGAAATGTTTCCCTATCCGTCGGGTAATATCCACATGGGGCATGTTCGCAACTATACCATTGGTGATGTGATTGCCCGTTATAAACGGATGCAGGGTTTTAATGTGTTGCATCCCATGGGATGGGACGCCTTTGGAATGCCGGCGGAAAATGCGGCGATTGCGAATAATTCGCATCCGGCCGCTTGGACGGTTCAAAATATTGACACCATGCGTGACCAGTTAAAGCGTATTGGTTTCAGTTACGATTGGACCCGTGAGCTAGCCACCTGCACCCCCGAATATTACCGTTGGGAACAGTGGCTCTTCTTAAAAATGTATTCCCAGGATATGGCTTACCGCAAGGAATCTTATGTGAATTGGTGCGAAACCTGCCAAACTGTTTTAGCAAATGAACAAGTTGAGGCTGGTGCTTGTTGGCGATGTGACCAACCCGTTCGTCAGAAAAAGTTGTCGCAATGGTTTTTGCGGATCACCGATTATGCCGAAGACCTTCTCGTTCATTGCGATAAATTACCGGGATGGCCGGATAAAGTCGTGCAGATGCAGAAAAATTGGATCGGCAAGAGCTACGGTGCTGAAATTCGCTTTAAACTTGATATATATGGTGTAGTTAGCGATAAGCTATCGGATGACGTTATCACTGTTTTCACTACACGTCCTGATACGATCTATGGCGCAACCTTTATGTGTTTGGCACCTGAACATCCGCTTGTGCCTCAATTGGCCCAAAATACCGCTCAAGAAAGCGATGTGAACGCTTTTACAGAACGTATGGCCTTGCAGGATCGCTCGGTAAAAGCGATTGAATCCTATGAAAAAGAGGGCGTATTTACAGGTGCCTATTGCATCAATCCCGCCAGTGGTAAACGAATGCCGATCTATACCGCTAATTTTGCACTCATGGAATATGGCACTGGTGCCGTTATGTCCGTTCCGGCCCATGACCAGCGTGATTTTGAATTTGCAAAAAAATATAGTTTGGAAATCACACCCGTAGTCAAGCCGCATGATACTGACATAAACGCAGAATCCATGATCGAGGCCTATACGAATGAAGGGGTGATGATCAACTCCGGTCTGTTTAACGGCATGAACAATAAATTGGCAATCGACGCCATCACTGCTGATCTTGAAAAAAAAGGCATGGGGCAAAAAACTGTCAGTTATCGCTTACGTGACTGGGGAATATCCCGACAACGCTATTGGGGAGCTCCCATTCCCATGGTGCATTGCCCTACGTGTGGCCTTGTTCCCGCTAAAGAGGAAGATTTGCCGGTGATTCTTCCTGAAAATGCCAATTTGCTTGAAGGCGGACGCTCACCTTTGGGAACTTTGGATGAATTCTTACGCACTCAATGCCCTAAATGTGGTCAGAACGCCACCCGGGAGACTGACACTATGGATACATTTGTCGAGTCTTCCTGGTATTTTGAGCGATATTGCAGCCCCAATTGGGATCAGGGCATATTTGAACAAGACGCGGTGGATTATTGGATGCCGGTTGATCAATACATCGGTGGTGTGGAACATGCCATTTTGCATCTGCTCTATTCTAGGTATTTTACACGCGTGCTTCATCATTTCGGTCTGGTTAAGTACAAAGAGCCTTTTACCCGTCTGCTCACCCAGGGGATGGTGTGCAAGGAGACGGCAGCCTGTCCGCAACATGGCTTTTTACTTCCTGATGACATCCGGGTGAACGGCAAACAGCGTTTTTGTAATAAATGTGATGCGCCGGTCAAAATAGGGCGGACTGAAAAGATGTCCAAATCCAAAAAAAATGTTATAGATCCAAACATCCTTCTTGATAAATATGGTGCGGACACCACCCGACTGTTTTGTCTTTTTGCGGCACCTCCGGAAAAAAGTATGGAATGGAGCGATCAGGGTATTGAAGGGAGTTACCGCTTTCTTAACCGGGTTTGGCGACTGACATACACCTATTTAGACGATATAAAAAACAGTCTGCCTTATGACGGTGCCCCGGATGACCTCGAAGGCGACTTGAAGGAGTTATATCAAAAAACGCATCACACCATAAAAAAAGTTACCACGGATATTGAGGAACGGTTTCATTTCAATACGGCTATCAGCGCTGTTATGGAACTGGTGAATACCATGTATGCGATCAAGCCTGATTTCAAGATCGTATCAACTGGCGCTGTATGGCGTTTTGCAATCGAAACGGTTGTTCTTTTGCTTGCGCCGATCACGCCCCATTTTAGCGAAGAATTATGGGCTGAACTGGAACACTCCGGAAATATTTTGTTGCAACCCTGGCCATCTTTTCGTAAAGTGGCTTTGGTAAAAAAAGAGCTGTTGATTGTTATCCAGGTGAATGGCAAATTAAGGAGCCGGTTCAATGTTGCTGCCGATGCCGATGAGCATACCATTCGTGAGATAGCCCTATCAGATGCGAGGGTTCAAAAATTTATAAATGGCAAAACAGTTAAAAAAGTGATCGTGGTTAAAAATAAACTGGTGAATATTGTAATTTAAATGAGATATACTTGCAAAGGCCATAATTAGTGATTTTAATGGTGCGGTTTCAGGTTTCAGGTTTGCGCAAAAATGTCTTGAAACCTGACACCAGTCATTTTCAAAAAATACAAAATCTTAAAAACCCATTTTAGAATCACCAATTATGACCGTGCCAAGTTTAATACATTTTTAGGGGGTGGAAGCTTGCAAATAAAACAAATTTATATCGGATTATTACTAATAAGCTGTGTTCTGGCGTCAGCATGTGGCTTCAAATTTAAAGGCGGCGGTGAACTTCCGGGTGCTATTAAAAGTATCAATATCGTCACTCTCCAGAATAACACATCCGAAGTTGGCGTTGAAAATATATTTACGAGTGATCTTGTTAATGAATTCATCACCAGCAGTAATGTGATGGTCTCGAGTCGGGCGGCGGCGGACGCCGTAATGGAAGGTACGATTGTTGCTATCCGAAGCGGAACCATCGCTCGCAAAGGCCCGCAAACGTCCGTTGAAAGACGTATATACATGACAGTTAATTTAAAACTCACCGCTAAGGATGGAAAAGTGTTGTGGTTTTCCAAGGGGATTTCAGAAAAAGAGGAATACGACGTTGATGATGACAATACGACGACGGAGACGAACAGGCGTAAAGCGATTAAACGCCTTTCCATAAAGTTAGCGGAAAGAGTATATAATCGTTTAACGGATGATTTTTAGTTGGCTTAAACGTTCAGATAATTAATTATTTGTTTTATTCTGGAAAGCAATTCTGAGCGTAACGCCTTTCCGCTCTACATGATTCTATCCGTGCGTGAGGTTGGTGTAGCGCGGGAAGCTTTCCCGCCTTAGCTTAAACGTAGGGGACTGAACGATTACCGCAACTTGATAATTATATCAGCGGTCCTCACCCATAGCCTTTCAGATAATTAAGGCAAGAGTTAAAATCAGGCATACGCCATTGTTTATCTCCCGACCGATGACGCAGTTACATTGATTATCTGATAGTCTATAGCGGCCCCAATTTTAAATAGGACATATATACTCGGCAAGGTCATAATTTGTGTTTTTCAAAATTATATTTTCAGGCATCAGGTTTCAGTATTTAGCGCATACGTCCTGACACCTTATAAGCGTATGTTTGGATATGAAAAGGCTACCAACATAAGCTGGGACAATAAATGTAGTCGTAGGTTGGGTTGAGGAACGAAACCCAACGAATTCAGTCTGATGTCAGGTTTCGTTTCTCAACCCAAACTACGTCTGTCCCAAATTAAATTGGTAGCCTATAAAAACTTTGTGTGGGTCAGGCCGCTTTATTTACCAGTTTAGTAAGGCGGGATATTTTGCGTGCGGCGGTCCTTTTGTGAATAACGCCTTTTTTAGCGGCTTTATCAATCGCCGATTTGGCTTTATCCAATGTTTTTATAGCAATTTCAGGCCCCTCTTTTTCCTGTGCGTTTAGCCTGACGCTTTTCGTAACATTCTTAATTCCGGTTCTGATTATTTTGTTACGTTCACGACGCTTAGTGTTCTGACGGCCTCTTTTAATTGCTGATTTGTGATTTGCCAATGGTGCTCCTTTCAAATTTGAATGTTAAATGTAATCTCGAATCTGTACTGAATAATCAAAATAGTGTCAAGCGAAAATAAGAACGCCAAACAAATTGTTATTTGTTGTAATATCAGGCATCCTTCATTTTACCCCGAAAGTGGTTCAGCACTCGTTCGAATTGTTAATCGGAAAATGAAGGATACCTGATATTCCTATTTTAATTAATTCCTGCAAACCAAAGCCCGTATTCCTCTATTTCGATAAAAACTAAAATAGATAAACTAGGCATCCTTCATTTTCCGCTTAACACTTTAAAGGAGTGCTGAACCGGAGGTTTAGCGTTTACGCTGGCCTTTGCTAAACCATGAAAGTGTAAACTACTTTTAAGCTATTATGAAGGATGCCAAAAACTATCACTACTGTATAAGATAAGTCAAATTGAATCAAAATCAATCCCAACCGTCCACTGAAAAATCAAAAGTGACCGTAGCAGCAGGAATTGTGGGTGCGGCCACATTTTTAAGCCGCATTTTTGGTTTTATTAGAGATATGGTCATTGCCAGTGTTTTCGGAGCCGGTCTGAGTGCGGATGCTTTTTTTGTCGCTTTCAGAATTCCCAACCTGTTAAGAAGATTATTTGCCGAAGGCTCTTTAAGTATTACATTTGTTCCGGTCTTTAGTGAATATCTTACGAATTCCGGGCAAAATGAGGCGTTTCGGTTGGCGCGGTCAGCCGTAAGAACGCTGACTGTGCTGCTTATTTTGGTCGCTTTGGGAGGCATCCTGCTGTCACCGCTTATTGTGAGGCTAATCGCTCCCGGTTTTAGCGCTACACCGGGCAAGCTTGCCTTAACAGTTACACTGACCCGCATGATTTTCCCCTATATTTTCTTTATTGGCCTGGTTGCATTGTTTATGGGAATTTTGAATGTGCTGGGCCATTTCGCGGCACCGGCATTGGCCCCGGTTTGTTTAAACATCGCCATGATAGGATCGGTCTTTCTAATTGCGCCGTTTATGTCCGATCCTGTTACAGGACTGGCAATAGGCGTTATCATCGGTGGGATACTTCAACTTTTACTGCAAGTGCCCTTTCTTATCAAGCAAGGATTTATCTTTTGGAAAAAAGCTTCATTTTACCACCCCGGTCTTAAAAAAATCGGCGTGCTAATGTTGCCTACAATATTAGGGGCGGCCGTTTATCAGATCAATATTTTGGTGGGCACGTTGCTAGCGTCATTACTGCCCCAAGGCAGCGTGTCCTATCTCTATTATGCCGACCGTTTGGTCCAGTTTCCTCTTGGAATTTTTGCTATTGCCATTGCCACCGCTGTTTTGCCAACACTTTCCAGGCAGGCGGCGGCAAAAGATATGGACGGGCTTAATGAAACATTTGCGTATGCCCTCCGATTGGTTCTATTCATCACTGTTCCGGCCATGATTGGTCTGATCGTACTCAGAGAACCGATTGTCGCCCTGTTGTTTAAACGCGGTGCGTTTGATGCGGCGACTGTCCGTCAAACTGCCGACGCCCTATTATACTATTGCTTCGGTTTATGGGCCTTTTCAGCCGTCCGCGTGGTTGTTTCAACTTTTTATGCGCTCCAGGACACACGCACACCGGTGCGTATCGCCATTATCGCCATTACAGCAAATATTATATTAGGCATTATTCTTATGAAACCACTGGCGCATGGCGGATTGGCCCTGGCCACTTCCCTTTCATCCATATTGAATCTGGTATTGCTGATTAGCGTGTTGAGACAGCGATTGAGCTTTTGGGATTGGGGCCATATCGCGATTTCAGGAATAAAAACGATTGCTTGTTCTATTATTATGGGTATAGGAGTGCGTATCATGGCTTATTATACAATTTCGTCGCCAACTGCGCCGTTCACCCATCTGTTGGCCGGATTATCTGTCAGTATTATTTGTGGCTTAATTTTGTATGCGGGATTGTCTAAATTGGTGCGAAGCAGCGAACTCAAAACAGTTATGTCGGTAGTGCGAAACAGGTTACTCAAATGAATAAGTACAAACAAAGTATTTTAATAGCCATGGCTATCTTGCTGGTCGCGTCTATGGCGTTGTTTATCGCTTATGGCAATAATGGCTTAATTGATTTGAATTTGAAAAAAGTTGATAAAAACAACATGATCGAAAGGAATAAGAAGCTTGAAAAAGTGATTCTGTCACACTATCGTCAAATTGATCGATTAAAAAATGATTTGGAATTTATAAAAGTTTTAGCCAAACATGAACTGGGTTGGGTTGAAAAGGATGAGTTGGTTTTTAAGATGAAATCCAATACTGAACATCGAACATCGAACATCGAACATCAAACATCGAATATTACCCCCTGAACCTGAGAGAATCATCAGCCATAATTTCTTGCAAGTTACTTAAATCATGATACTAAAATGAAATTATTTTAACAGTTTCAATTGATTCAAGTAGTTACGGAATAATTTGACACTTGATACTTCAAACTTGTAACTGATGAGATAGAAACCTTTGCTGTGCAATTTTATTTGATACACTTTAAATACTATGATAGATATTCATTCGCATATTCTTCCCGGCTTGGATGATGGTGCGCCCGATCTCCAAGAAAGCTTGGAAATGGCCAGGATCGCGGTAAACGATGGCATCCATACGATTATTGCTACGCCTCACACCTTAAACGGGATTTATCTCAATTCGCGTTCGCAAGTGCTTGCACGCACCGGTGAGTTGCGCGCCGCCTTTGCCAAAGACCAAATCAAATTAAAACTGTTCCCCGGATCGGAAGTACACTTGAATCTAGGAATGGCGGAAAAATTATTTTCAGGCGAAACTGTAGCGCTGAATGATAATCAGCGATACCTGTTACTGGAATTCCCTTTTCACAGTATTCCTCCGGGAGCCAAGCAAGAAATATTCCAATTGCAGCTTAAAGGCATCACGCCCATTTTAGCCCATGCGGAACGCAATTACGGTTTCCAACAGCATTTTGAACAACTCTATGAATTTGTCGGTATGGGCTGTTTGGTTCAAATTACGGCGATGAGCATCACCGGAGATTTAGGTCGCGAAACCCGGCTTTGCGCTCAAAAAATGCTTGAATGTCGGTTGGCGCATATCATCGCTTCTGACGCCCATTCGGCCACGCATCGGCCTCCGATTTTGTCCCTAGGCGTAAAAAAAGCTGCTAAAATTCTTGGCAGCACTGAGCAGGCGGAAGAGATGGTGACGGCGCGCCCGTCGGCAATCCTTGCCGGCGAAAAGATTGTGATTCCAGAACCGGAGCAACCCGTAAAAAAACGTTGGTTTTTTTTGTTTTAGCGGGAAAAAGCATCACTTTGCTGGTAATGGAGAAGTTATTTCGTCCACAATCCCGATGTCCAGTTAGGGACATAATATCTATAGAAAAAACGGGCATCCTTCATTTTCCGCTTAACACTTTAAAGGAGTGCTA
>JAOZRC010000932.1 GCA_029940345.1 Desulfobacterales bacterium | reverse complement strand
CAATACGGATTTTGTTGTGTTGAATCGTTTTTCAAGCCCGGCCTGCTGCTTATAAGTACGAAGGACTTCAGCGCATTTTTTATCTGTATCGGTAATCAACGGAAACGTTCCGTCGGCAAGCGCCTGCAGATCAATAGCTGCCTGATTTTTTTGCCAGCCTGATTCATATGTGATTTTCGTGCAGTCTTCATAAATACTGTCAGGACCTGGACGACCGCTGCCAATTTTTTTCTTGTAATGGGTTTCGTGCTCAGACAAATCAATATGGATCAATCCTTTGACCTTTTTAACCGCTCTGTCAATTGCCGCTTCGATCTGATTTCGGGATCAGAGGTTGTAGCGATTGAGCTTTCCGGCCAGTTCAGCCAACTCGGCTTCAGCTTTGGCAAGGCGTCGCTCACGCGTCTTTTGGTCCTGCAGGGCCTTGGAGGTGCTTAATATCCAGATCAGACGATAGCCTTTTTCCGTGGGTTCGGTCTCGAAAGTATAGAAGAAGTTCTGTTTGGAAGGTTTTCGATTGTCTTGGACACTATAAGCCCATTGCCATTGAACTTCGCCGTTTTGCAGCTGTTCTTTAAATGGCTTGAGCATCGACCGATTTTTGGGCACAACGGTAATAAAATTGCCGCCATTTCCATGGATATGATCAAGGTTGTCCTGATTGCAAAGTTTGCAGTCAGCAACATAGATAAAATCCGTTTTGCCAAGATTTTGCCTCAATTGATCCCAATTGGGGATATGAGTTCCGTCGTCGGTCTGGTTTCCGTTAAAAAGCTGGAAAGTTAGAGGAACATTGCCGTCTTCGGTGATATTGAGTCCATATACGAGCTGCAGACAGTCCGGCCTGAAATCTTTATTGTGCCCATGGAGCAGTCGGATACCATCCGGAGCCTGATTTTCATAACGACCTTTGAAAGTGATCGTCGTCGAGTCATTATGGATTATGTCAGTCTTCAACTGATGGGCTATAATGGCGTTGGCCGTTAGATCAAGCATCAAAGCGTTTCGATCGCATTCATAAAGGCGGTCTATGTTTCGGCCCAGACAGTCATCGTTGTACTTTGCCGCCACATCCGGCAGTTCTCCGATGCCGTCTGGATAATCGCCAGCCCATTCAGACACTTTGTATAAAGGACTTGGCGAATTGATGATGTTAAACACCATCAAGGATAAAACGTCTGCAGGCGCCAGTCTCATTTTAGGGGTTTGGGGCATATATTTTTCAAATAATTGTTGCAACTCCAATTGATCCATGTAGAATCAGACCATAGGTTTGACATCCAATAGCTTGGCTTTTGAGTCGATATTTTTCATCGTATGTAACCCTCCTTGTTTTTAAGGGTTAAAATATATCAGGTGAAGCCAAATGTCAATAATTATTATATGAAATAATTTCAGGTAGTTAAGCGTTAATGTGATTTATTGCTAAACTTCGCTTGGTAATGTGCGGAATGTAAGTTTCATTTTTCAGATATTCAAATAATCTTCTTTCAAATACAGTCCATAAAGATAAAATGATGTAATCATCGGCATTTGAGCGACTTAGATTGATTAATTTACCCGCGGTTTCAGTGGATGCGCTGATAAAATCTGTCCTATTCAACAGATGATATTCTTTTTTGGTTATACTTCGATCGGTTACTTTAAAACAATCAAGCGTCGTTTGGTAGGATTGCCATATTTCGTCTAAAATATTACTTGAACTCATAATCAGAGACCTCTGTCAAAAGTTCATAGAAAAGCTGTTTGTTTAATAAATATGCTCTCCCGAGTCGTCTGTTTTCAATCCAATACCAGTCCGTTGTATTGATTGATCTGAATAATGTTGAAGTGTGATTCACTTTCTCAACTGACGCCCTTGCAGTAGTTTCATTTTCTTGCGCATTTCCTTCTAATTTTAAAAGAATTATGCGGTCATACCTGCCTATCATGTCAATCCGGCCATTTGCACCGATGACCCACGCCCCGACTGGAACAACTGAAGCGATAGTATTATCATTACTGTCAGTGATAATAAGCTTATCTATACTGTATTTTCCTGAAACCTCTTTAGTTATTTCAATCTTCGACCGGGATATGACCAGACCGGATGGAGCT
>JAOZRC010000234.1 GCA_029940345.1 Desulfobacterales bacterium | reverse complement strand
TCGAAGCGAAAAAGTGTGAGAGCGAGGGCTGATTTTCGCAAATTTTAAGGGAATAACCGCCCTATTGCCATGAAATTTGTGGAAATCAGAACCGCTCTCACGCTTTTGCAGCCGATTTAAGACTTTTCAAACAGGCTCTAAGATTGCGCTAAAATAACTTTGCAGAATGAAAGGCGCAATCTGAAAGAATACGCTACAATGACCCAAACGATGATTGAGGCCGATTTAATTTACCAAAGTATTAATATAGTGTTTCAATCAAAGGGATAGCACTATATATTATCTTTTTAACGGATACATCGTATTAATTAAAATACATAATCACTCAGGGTGATAACCAACTAAAATCATACAATTATATTTTTTGAACAATGTGTAACATATTGAAATTACAAAATAATTAAAATAAATCCCCCTGATTCAGTTCATCGAAATTGAAATATTTAATGGGTCAGCATATTTTTGTCATGCCTAAGTAGCTGCATAAATAATAAATTATGATTGGGATCGCTTTTATTTCTTGACAATCACAATTTTTTCAGCTTTAAACTTATAACACTTACAGTATCGAAAAACAATCCAAAAATGTAACTAGCCTCATGTAACATAACTTACATCCCCCAATTCAGTATTTTTGGAACAAGGACTGCAAATTTTAACTTGGGGTGTTTGTCAACAAGCCGGAGAGATGGTAACCATTTTCCCTTTTAAATATGAAATTGATAAAGATAACTTGTTGAATTTATTCACTTCACCCAAAACTGGGAAGGAGGGCGTAAACGGTTAAGGCAAATGTTGTCATGAGTTTGTATTTGGCGATGTGCATTAAAACTGATAAATATAATTATAAAACGCAGTTTGTAATCAGCGGATGAAATTCGATCCTGATAACCTGGGATGCATCCGGGGTATTAAATCTAAATAATTATTGAACAATATTTTGATTCATGATATATTTTTTTATAAAATAAACCATGAGGAGGTCAAAGATGATTAAGCTGGCACGGACATTCAACATTTTAATTTTAATCTTGGTTCTTTTTGCACCACCGACTTCAGCTCAACAAACGTATGGGAGCATTGAGGATTCCGTCAGCCAGGCAGAGAATTTTGCTAATGAAGCTGCTGAGGTAAATGTAAAAGTACAAGAAATGATTGCTAAGATAAAAAGTTATCCCTCGGGTCCCATCGGGAATAAACTCATTCCGATAATAGAAAATGTCGCCGCCAAAGTTGAAATGGCTAGCAAACTTTCTCAGGATGCTAAAAACGCGGCAGTTAATTTTGCTAAAATAAGCGATCAAAACAGTTCGCTTGCGGCACAGGGAGCATGGACCGCAAGGTGTCAAGCGGGTTCCGAGGCCGCTGTTGCCAGGGCCGGACGCTGTGCGATATGGTCACTTATTGCCGCCGGGCAAACCCACCGGATTGTACCGCAAGAAATTGCCGGACGTCAAATAAGCAAGATTGATAAAAGTGCTTTAAGCAGAACGCTTAATCGCGACATAAACGTAAAAGATTATTTGGGCGAAATAGCCCAAGAAATACAGAAAAGAGTTAAGAACAATAAGGCGGCCGCGGAGAAAATGCTAAAAGACTTGCAGAAACAACCGGTGCAGGCACAAGCTGATAGCCAAGACAGGAGCGCGATTTTATCAAGGGGAAACAGGATCGCGATCTTATCAAGAGGAATTGAAAGCGATCAAGACTCGGATCAACTTTATTATTCTCATATCATAAGTGAAATTGATATGGAAATAAAGGAACTTGAAGATATCAATATTAAAGCGATGGATGCTTCCAATAAAGCCTACGAGGCCTTTCAGAAGGCATATGAAGGCGCAGCGCGTTCTAAACAATACCTGGATTCTGTTCGGGCAGTTATCGAGTCTGAAGACTTGCAAGTGCTGGAATCCCAAGTCGCCCGGTTAAAAGATTTGGCGACAGCATCGGTTGATTGTCAAAATAAATTGACCGCTATCATCGAAGCCGGTTCTCAACGTGAAAGCACTTCTGAGGTGATTGCATCCATGGCCGGCAACGAATATCAGGGTGTTTATTTAAATACGGCAATCGCTTGCGCCAACCAGGCTGTTGCAAAATCATTTTCCTGTGTTGCCCATGCGATTAAAAACGCTGGTCGTGGACGGGAAATCGCACAAAATGAGTTGACTGGAACGACCGAACATCCGATGCTCCCAAGGCAAATTGAATTGGATTTGTACGAAATTGAAAGGAAAAAGAAAAGGATCAAAAAACCGTACAGTCGCTCAAATCTTCAAAACAAGTCAACAATGGATGAGTATATCGCCGTCATAGAAAAAATTAATTTCCAGAAAAAAGAGAATAAAAAAGCGGCTTTTGCAATGCAAAATGCGGACGAAAAAGAAAAGGCCTTGCAAAAAGATATTGCACAGAGTTTTTGTTCTGGTGCAAATTCATCAAAAACAGAAACAGAAACAGAACGATTGTTTAATGAGTTAGATGATGAAATCAAAAAGGTGCGTGAGGCTGCGGAAATTTCCTGCTGGACGAATATCATTTTTCAGCCGCGTACGCCCCAAGAGCAGGCAAAAAATCTGGAGGAGTTGAAAGGTGTCCAGAGAGAACTGGATGGTGTTCAGAGAGAACTGGATGGTGTTGCGCGTAGTTTGGAAAATGCTCCGGACGGCGTCGAAGGTGTTCCTGACGGATTGGAAGGTGTCACAACCGGATTGGAAAGCGTCATTGACGGGTTGAAAGGGGTTCAGGATTTGATTGATTTGATGGAAGGGCTGGGGGACCCAACGCGATCATTGAGTGGCCCAACGGAATCACTGGCTGGCCCGATGGAGGCATTTGGCAGTGGGCCGGATGGATTTCTTTTTGCGTTTCCTGCATTTGAGTCCGGGCCTGTTTTCACTCCTGATGCAAGTGTTCAATTCCCCGGCGTTGATGAGACGCCTGCCGGTCCGGTTTTCGGTCCGCCTGCCGGTGTATCTACGACAACATCGTCATCTACGACAACATCGTCATCGACGACGACAACAACGGTAAATGTTCCGGTTACGACATCGACGACAACAACGACCATAGATGTCCCGGATACGACATCGACGACAACAACGACCATAGATGTCCCGGATACGACATCGACGACAACAACCAGTGTCTGCGCCTCGCCTCCGTGCTAATAGCTTTTACACTTCAAAAAGGTACTAATTATTTGCTACTATTGCATTAAAAATATTATGTTATTATCGTCTGAAAGATGCTGTTTCTTAGGGCATCCTTCACAAACCAGTTTGCGCATTTTAGTTTATATTTTTCCTGATAATAATGCAAATATCATAAAAATAAACAGATAACCATTATACAATTTGGAGGGAACTAATGAAATATAGTGCTAAAGTATTAATCGTAATTGTGAGTCTGTCATTCATGATCGTTCCGAATGTTTCGCAGGCTAAAACGGCTAAAGATGCCAGAATTCAACTCAAACCGATAATTACTATCGGTGCTAAACGAGAGAGCAATTTTTTTCGAAGCGAAACAAATGAAAGATCGGTATACACATATTATATAAGTCCCGGCCTTATGTTCAAAACGGAGACACCGCGAGCCAAGTTTCAGCTTGGATATACGTTAAATGCGATATATTACAGTGATGATGACACCGTGCCGCCCGGCGAACCTCAAGCGGATGATGGTAATTACATCGGACACACGCTTAACTTTTTGGGAAGCTACCGAACAAGTGCCCGAACCGGAATCGGGCTGGGTGGCAGCTATAATCGGACACGTGATGAAGGGCATTCGGATCAACTCAGCAATATCAAGGATCGCCGTCTATATAGCGTTTATCGGGTGACACCGCGTTTCAAATGGGATTTCCAGGGAAACAATCGCTATGTCCTTGAATTACGCTATCGCTATACAAAAACAGATTACGATGAACAACAATATAATGATTCCACCGAAAATCGCTTTATGGCCGATTTTGATTGGATGCCTTGGAAAACGTGGACTTTTGACTTACAATACCAACATTGGGATATGAGTTATGATGACAATTATCCCGGTAACTATGAATCCGGTTACCAAGCCGATCAGGTTAAACTGTATCTTCAAAGACAGTGGAAAGGCTGGATGTTGGAAGGCGGCGTCGGTTACCAGAATCGCCGGTTTGATAATAACATTCAGGAAGATTTGGACGAATTTGTTTGGAGCGTCACTGCTGAAAGCGGCGATCTGTTTGAAATTGCAAATAGAAAAGCTATATTCACATTTGATTTCCGTCAAAATCTGAATGACATAAATGGCGGTGATGGCTATTATCTGGCGAATCGGTTAACCTTAAATTCCGATTATTATTTAATTGCTGACAGGCTTAAAGGCAGTGTCATGTTCGCCTATCAAAATAGCAGTTATGAAAGGGGTTTCTTTCATGGCCGTGATGATAACACCTATGATTTGAGTGGGAAATTAAGGCTGAAGATTATCCGTTGGCTTTATGCTGAACTTCTCGGTGGATATGAGACGCGTGAATCCAATTTTGAAGGTTTTGACTATGACAATTCCTATATTGCTCTCAACCTTGGATCGGAATTTGATACTACCGGATTTTTTGACTATGATGACTAATTGATTGATTTTTCGTTTAGTGATACTCCATAGTGTATTTTTCGGCTACAAACATAATGGGATACCAATGTAACGCGGAAAGCTGTTACGCATCGTTCATAGTTGCATCAAGGTTGAAGAATCGGAACGGCTTTCCTTTTTACTTTGTGCCGCCTTGTGCTGGTAGCCTATTTTTCTGACACTCTTGTCCGTTTACCCGCCTTTGCGGGAATAAGTGGCACTATTAATTTCCGATTTTAGTTTTCCAGATTGCATCCGAGAGTGCAAGTCCGCGATCCGCTATTCCGCAAAAAGTGAAATCGGATGAAGTATAGACATATTTATTAAATATTCCGCTTCATCAAAGGTTTAACCGCTTGTATGCCGTAATACTTTTTTTACGAATTACCTCCTCAATTGATGAGTCCTTTTTATTAAATTTTAAAGTAACTCAATTATGTCATGTTTTCGATTATTCATTAAAAAAGTTGTCTTCCTTCTTTCTATCAGTTTTGTAATTAATATTACATACTTCCACCTTTCGCCCTCCTTGGCCGCGAATAATAATTCCTACCGAATCGGTCCCCAGGATATTCTATCGTTGTCAATCTATGCCGGTGGCGAAGTTCAGCATCTGGTAAAATTGCATGTTTCAACCGATGGCATTGTTAAGGTTCCATTGCTCGGATCAATTAAGGCGGTCGGCCTTAACGTTAGCCAACTGGAAGAAAAAATAACCATTCCGTTGGCGGCCGAGTATTATGTCAATCCGCAAGTTACGATCATTGTTGAGGGATATCACAGTTTGAAATACTTTATTTCGGGTGCGGTCAATTCTCCCGGATTGTATGAAATGACCTCTCAGGCGACTTTAATGGAATTGATTGCCAAGGCTGGCGGAACGATAATGGAAAGAAGTAACGTTGCCTATATCCTGCGTTCTTCGGCTGATGAAATATCAAAAGGGAAAAATATAAAACATTTGCTTTCCAAAAAGGACCCAATCAAAGTTGATTTAACGCTGCTTCTGGATAAAGGTGATATGACAAAGAATATCACCCTGCAAACGGGTGACGTCGTTTACATTCCGATGCAAGATACAATTGACGCCGCCGCAAACAAAGTTTACCTGGAAGGTGAAGTCGAAAAATGGGGCGTTTATAAGTACACACCCGGCTTAACCGCTCTAAATTTATGTATTATGGCAGGGGGTTTCACTACCTTTGCCGCTCCGAACCGCACCAAAATCTATCGGAAAAAAGAAGGGACGGATGAAATCATCATTATCAATGTTAACCTTGATAACGTCAGGAAAGGTAAAATACCTGATATTGAGCTAAAACCCGGAGATCGGATTTCGGTTCCTGAAAGTTGGTTATAGCACTTAAAAAATGCGAATTAAATACATCGGACAGAAATCATGAAGGATTTGGATTTATATTCAAGGTGCGCTCCTAATAAATCAGATATTGAATTAATATAAAACTATGGAAAACATCAATCTTACTGAACAAGATCAGGCCCGGCGTTTGTCTGAGTATTATGAAATTCTTGATAAGCATAAATGGACAATTGTTGTTACGTTTATCATTATTTTCAGTCTCACATTTCTTTACACGTATAATATCACCCCCATTTATGAAGCTTCAGCCGGAGTGGTGCTTGCTTATGAGCAAGTTAAATCACCTGTCACCGGGGAAACAATTGTCTATGAAAATTATATGTCACAAGCACTCAATTTTAACACCCACTTTAATCTGATTACCTCGCGGCCGGTATTTGAAAAAGTAATCGAAAAATTGAATTTAACTCACACATCCCATAATATTTTCATAGAAGTAAGCCCTTGGAAACAGATTCTGTTCCGTTTCAAAGAAAACATCCGCCTCCTTTTAGGTATTAAAGAAACCGTGTTAAGCCCCTTGGAACGAGAAAACAGAATTATCAATATGTTAAGAAAAAAAGTCAGAACCCTGCGAACTCCCAATACATTCCTTGTAAAACTGATTGTGGAAGACCATAATCCGGAAATGGCCGCTGCTATTGCGAATTATTTAGCCGAATCCTATATTGAATTTAATCTTGAATATCGAACCCAATCTTCTAAAAATACGTTAAGCTGGATGACTGACCAGTTGTTAAAAATGCGCAAACAGTTGGAAATTTCTGAGCAGGAGTTTTTAAAATACAAGGGTGATGCCAAACTGTTTTCCCTGGAAGGCAAACAAGAAATAATAACGGCAAAGCTCAGTGATTTCAATGCCAAGCTATTGCAAGTGCGTAATGAGCGTCTTCAAATAGACGCTAAACTTTCAGAAATGAAGCGGATATTTTTAAAACAGGGCAATATCACTAAGGTTCAATCATGGATAAAAAATGATATGGTGCAAAACCTTTATACCCAACTTGTTGACGCGGAAGTGGAATTGTCGCGTCTGATGCAAGTGTACAAATCGAAACATCCAAAGCTTATTCAAACCAAGGCGACTATTTCTAAAATCAGAAAAAAGCTTCATGATGAAATCAGAAAAGAGATTGAGAATATGAAAGGGCACCGCAGTGTGCTGATTGCCAATGAAAAAGTCTTGGATCGAACTCTTGATAGTTTTGAAAATGATGCTTTAAATACGAACAAAAGTGAACTGCAATACCGGATTTTGCAAAGAAATGTGGAAACCAATCGTAAGCTTTATGATATTTTGCTTTCCAAAGTAAAAGAATCCGACATGGTGGATAATATTAACGCATCAGATTCGACCTCAAATATACGTATTGCTGAAACAGCCAACACACCCGGAACTCCGATAAAACCGGATGTGCGTCGCAACCTTCTGTCAGGCGTTATCATGGGGTTGCTGGCCGGATTGGCATTAACCTTTTTGCTTGAATATAAAGATCGCTCTTTGCGAACAGAAGATGATATTCGCAAATACATGGGGCTGACTGTTTTGGCGATTATTCCGGTTGCCGATTCGGCCAAAGAAAAAGTCTACGGAGCATCAACGACTTCAACCAAAACAAAGCAGGCAGCTTAAAACCTGGGAGACGCCAAGGTCTTACCTTTAAGATAATTACCCGATTTTAAACTCTATTTAGGAATAGGGGCACAAAAACATAGGAAAATTCAAAACTAAAATCAACCATACCCCCCAATCTATAT
>JAOZRC010000931.1 GCA_029940345.1 Desulfobacterales bacterium | reverse complement strand
TGCGGAAATCAGAACCGCTCTCACGCTTTTGCAGCCGATTTAAGACTTTTCAAAAAGGCTCTAAGACAGGCATGAAGCCGGTCCGGCTTAATGACTGATCACAAGCCCAATGCTTTGCACACAATTATATCATCCAATAAAAAAACCTTTGCACTTTTAACAAAAAATAAAAGAGAGGTCAAGAGGGATCGTCAACAACAACATAGATCACTTCCGGGCCATCGTACACGGGTTGATAATAGTATCCGCCGCAATGGTAGTACGGTCTCCCATAGTAGTCATAACTGGTGCAACCGGTGGGAAGGCGAGTGTGTCGGGTGCCAATAGCCACGGCAGCAGCGCCGACAACCGCACCGGCGACAAATGCGCCGCCACGACCGCGACCGCCACGCCGGTTGACGTTGACATTAACACTCTTGTGTGAGCGGCGACCGCCACCACGATTCACGCTGCGACCACCGCCACGTCGCCCTCCCCCTCCTCTGCGGGCTTCGGCCTCGCTGATTGTGACAAGGTTCGAAAGGTTGTTAGGATTAATCCGTTCAATATGAATGCCAAAACCGATTGTAAGAAGGCTTAAAGCGCCTATGAGAAAATATTTCATTATTTGACCTCCTTTTGTGGTAGGACTTCCGTGAAGGGAATCTTTTTCGCATCCTTAGGCGCTTTGAAAACAAAGGCCGCGTTATCAATGTCGTTTTGGACAACCCAGTCGAAAAAGGTTACTGCGTATTGCGGGGCTCCGGTTATCCAGCGTGAGGTGATAACGTATTTCTTCGGCAAGGTTTTTTGGCCCTTGGCTACCCAAATCTGCATGTCGGTGTCTGGTGTGCGAAACGCCAGGTGCGTGCACAAGACACCATGCACAAGCACGTCTCCCACAACGAATCCGGAATTGATCGATGCCAGCAAAAATTTGTTAGCATCATTTCGCAGAATATCCCGGGCAACGATTTGAATATTGAGCTTGTTAGCGAGTTTGGCGAAAACCTCGGTGATTGTCGCCGGGGCGTCAGTTGTGGCGTAAAAATTCAGATCCTTCCTGAAAATTGTAAATGAGGAGCTATCATAGAACATCTCAAGCTCGTTTTCACCGTTTTGGCGGCGGACATAAAATTTATTCGGCCGCGCCATTTTAAACTGAATTTCCCTTGAAAACATAATTTTCCAGCCATCATCGAAAACTTCTTCCTCGTTTTCAATGGCACGGAAACTGACTGCCTTTTGGCTTAACAGGTAGTCGTTCATCTGTTTCAGAATTTCAAGGGCCTCGCTCTCAACCGGTTCCGTGGTTTCCGCCCGACTTTGGACGGGACCCCAAAGAATAAACAGGCCGATTAACAGACTCAGTATGGTCGGAAAGAGACGTTTACGGTATGCCATCGGACTTCCTCCGACAAATAATGGTAAAACGAACGATTGAACGAATTTCATACTAACCTCCTTTTCAATATGGTTGCATTGACAAATTAACACAAAAAATGGATAGCCTATACACCTTGTTCATGCTTTATCTTATAAAATACACAATAAAAAACAGGAACCACAATCATGGTCAACATCGTGCCAAAGGTCAGCCCCGCCATGATAGTTATGGCCATACCCACCCAGAACACATCCTGGAGCAGGGGAATCACTCCCAAAACAGTTGTGGCTGCTGCGAGCACCACCGGCCTGAGACGGGATAGGGCCGAATCAATCACCGCCTTATAGGGACTGCTTCCGGAATCAAGCTCAATGTTAATCTGATCCAGCAGCACAATGGCATTTTTAATCATCATTCCGACAAGGCTCATGCCTCCGAGAAGCGCCAGGAATCCAAAGGGTGTGCCTGTGGGTAAAAGCCCGGCCACAATACCGATCAGCGCAAAAGGAATGGTAAACAGGATGATCATCAGGGGCTTAAACGCATTAAAAAGGGCAATAATAATAAACAGAACAATGCCCAGGGCGGGAAAAATCCCCGGAATCAAGGATGCCTGTGATTTCACCGTATCTTCAAACTCACCCCCCCACTCCATGGTGTAACCCGGGGGAAGTTTGATCGCATTAATCTTATCTAACACGGCCGATCTTAAAGCCGGCAACGTAACACCAA
>JAOZRC010000004.1 GCA_029940345.1 Desulfobacterales bacterium | reverse complement strand
GTAAAAAATTTAGCAACTGAGATTATTGAATTTCGAGTTTATGCGTAGGCTCTATAGAATTCATGTCCTTGCCGATGGCATGCATAACAGGAGGCTTGTGCATGAGCTTGGATAGCCTGATAAGGCTCCTGTTTGAGAGGAGTGGCGGATTATTTGAAACGCCTTCAGAGTTAGTATATTTTGTAAACATGAAGGGGTTATCAAAACCTGATAAACTAACCATGTGCAAGCTGATTGAGGGGCTTAATAAAATGGGTTTGGAAAGAGGAGGAATTCGAGTAACAGGGGCGAGAAAGCGAATGATCTGATTGTGTCTGAACGCCAAAAACACAAAGGAATGAGTTGGTCAAAAAGGGGCTCGGTAGCTCTTGCATCTATATCAGCGCTCAAGAGAAATAACGAGTATAAGAGATGGTTTGAGAAAAGAGAAGTTGAACTCAAACTGGCAGCGTGAAAGAGGCTATTTTAATTGCACAGGTCGAATAAATTTGATCAGTGGATGGATGAACATCGTCCCACTGAATCTGATATTGTTGAATTAGCTCGAAAGAAGCAGATATGAAAGTCAAGCTTGATCTGAACAATTCAGATTTTCAGAAAGAATGGTTCGCTTCTGTTTCTATGATTTCTTAACCTTTAAGCGCAGTGGCAGTTCTTTACGGCATAACTTATAGAAAAGTCTTTCATACGCATCAGTGACATCATCCCAGCGATAATGGCGTTGAACATGCACGCGCGCTTTTTGGCGATACTCGGCCACAATCTGCGGTTCGGCCAGTAATTGCTTAAGAATCCTGCGTAAACTGGTGCCGTCATGGCCACCGTCATAAACCAACCCGGCCTTGCCGATTGTTTCCAGGTTTTCGGGTGTGTCATTGACAATCACACAGTTCCCAAACGCCATGGCTTCGAGCACGGCCGGATGGGTCCCCCCAACGCCGGAAGTCTCCACAAAAAGATAGCTGTTCGACCCAAGTTCATAATAACTTTGGCCGAAACGATAGCCCGTGAAAATGACGCGGGGATCATTTTGCGCCTGAGCCTTCAATGACGCAATATAGTCTTCGGCATAAGGCGCATCCCCTACAATGACGCATTTATAATCGGTGTCCAACCCCTGAAACGCACTTATCAGATGATGAACACAGTTTTCAGGCACCAAACGTCCCACAAAAAGGATGTAGCGCCGCGGTTTCAATCCAAATGCGGCAAGGACTTTTCCCGGTTCGGTAATAGCCACTTCGGAGCCATAAGCGATATAGGGCGGTTTGCAACCAAACGTATCTGAATAATAGCCTTGGACGACTTGCGAATCGGTGACAAAAACATCAGGCAGCTTCGTGGCGAGATATTCGGCGAAGCGGATATATTTCTTGGCAATCTCAGGCCATTTTTCACGTTTCCAGTCCAGCCCGTCAACATTGAGCAACGTTTTCGTGCCAATCAAGCGGGGAATCCATGTAACCGGACTATTGCCCGCTATAAAATATAATGCCACATCATAATTTTGGGTTAAAGCATGCAGTGAGGTTATAAATGAATGCGCCAAAGTATCGGAAAATTTGTTGGCAATCGTGGACATTTTTACCAGGCGCATTCCTTTATAGAAAGTGCCGCTATAATTAATATGGTGTGCACGGCAGTAAACGGTCACTTTATGGCCGCGTTGCACCAAACGCTGTCCCAGTTGTTCGACGCATGTTTCAAAACCGCTATAAGAGGCCGGAATCCCACGGGTGCCCATTAATGCAATATTCAAAAATGCTCCTTTCTTTCGTTAAAATTGGCCAGGTTGGGTAACATCTCGGAGCCAGAGTTTTTAAGTACATGATTAATAACGGTCATTTACTATTGGGGAATTTAAATGGGGATTTGCAGGACAAATTCAGTCTTGGATTATTCATCAAATAATGAAAAGAGCTGCGAAGCAAACGTTTATAATTTTGGTTTTCCCAGATAGCGTCCACAAGCTGAAGCTTGCACTCCGCAATCCTGAAAAACCAAAATCGGATTAGTATAAAACGTTCGGGTATCTTATTTAAAAATTATGGTAATATTTCACGAAAGAACATGTCTCAATCTTAATCTTGCTCTTAATCGAATGACACGAGCAAGATTAAGAGCAAGAAAAATGGGTAATTTATTTAGTCGTCGTTCCTATTTCCTATGCAAACATTACTATATCAGCGTATGTCAACGATGCTCTTAATCCCCTCACGATTGAGTTCTTTTACACGGCGGGCCGCTTCATTGCGGGTTTTATAAGCGCCCATTAACAAACGGATTTTATCCGGTTCATACTTATCCACTACAATGTAGCCAAAATAACCTTTGGACTTGATAAATCGTTTTTTGCTGACAAGCGCTTGATCTGTTTTAAGAAAACGGCCGATCTGAAGGGTATAAGGTCTTTTGACGATATTGGCTTGCCCCGTGCTACCTCGTTTTAAATATTCAGCTTTGGCATACGCCTCGGCTTCGTTGGCATAATAACCGACAAAAACGCGAAACCAATCCCCTTTTCCGGCAATATGTGCCAGGTTGAAAAAAGCGTTGTCACCCTTTAAAGTGATATCATCCACTACACTGTGAGCTTGTGCTTTGGTCGGATAGGAGCCAATTTGAATTGTAAACGGATAGGTGCTATTCTGATTCGGACGCAAAACAGTCAGATCATTTTCATCCGTTTTTACTTTGGGTGCCGCTTTCGGTGCGGATACGATCTTTTGCGGTTTTTCCGTTTTAGGCGCAGTTGTCACTTTTTGATCTTCGGATGTCGGCAGCGCACCTTCCAACGCCTCCCATTTTTCAGAAACGATTTTCCATTGATTATTGATCATTTCCAATTCCAGTGTTTTCAATCCCCTGGGCGGCATCGACGAAGCATGAAATTCCTGAACAAAATTGCCGGTGGCGCGCCGCCCTTCAACAAACACCCAGATATCATCAGCGGTAAAGGAGATATCACCGGCTTTACGAAAAACACCATCCATTTTCGCTTTCCACTCACTAAAGGTGTAGCCTTCCTCTTGGAAGGACGAGCTGTAAAAAGTGATAAATTTGTTGAAATCTTTTTGATTCCAAACCAAATTCCAGTGACGAATCGTTATACGAACATCTTCAATCGCATCCGCTGCTGCGATGCCCGGAAACATGATAAATATCATGAATACTGTCAGTACGATGGTTGTAATTTTTTTCATGGAATATCTCCGTTGTGGGGTTCTGATCTCTTTGGGATGTACATCCGCTTTATAATTTACCCAAAATTTCCCTTGCGATAATCATTTTTTCGATCTCTTTGGCGCCTTCATAAATCTCCAGCACCTTTGCTACACGGTAAAAGCGTTCAATATCATAGTCATTGAAGTAGCCATAGCCGCCGTGGAGTTGAAGGGATTCATCCACCACTTCCACCGCTACACGACTGGCGTACAGTTTAGCCATAGCAGTCAGGCGCGTGTCCGGTTTACCCTGGTCTAGCAGCCAAGCCGCTTTATAAACCATATTGCGGGCGCATTCAATTTTGGTGGCCATCTCAGCAATTTTAAATTGGACGTTCTGAAAAGTTCCCAGGGGACGGCCAAATTGTTTGCGGCCTTTTACATGCTTGATTGCCATATCCAACGCGCCTTGAGCCAGTCCCAATCCATGGGCGGCCACATACGCGCGGGAACGGTCGAAAAAATTCATTAACTGGATAAAGCCATTGCCCTCTTCGCCCAGGAGATTCTCTTGGGGCACGCGGACATCTTTAAAATAGATCGACGCCGTATCTGAACAGCGCAGCCCCATTTTGCCTTCCATGGGATCAGCGGCGTACCCGGGACGATCGGTTTCCACGATCAAAATGCTATGGCGACCGGTTTTTTTCTTAGCTTCGGGATTTGTGAGACAAAAAACAAGCATAAACGTGCCCTGCGTGCCATTGCCAATCATCACTTTATTACCATTGATCACATAGTCGTCGCCATCGCGAACAGCGGTTGTGGCTGCTGCGGCAGTGTCACTGCCGGCATCCGGTTCCGTAATGGCAAAGCCCATAATGGCGTTGCCGTTGAAAATTGGCGGAAGATATTTCTGGCATTGTGTTTCTGTGCCATAGAGTAAAAATTCTTCAGCGCCAAATGAAACGGAACAGAGTTGCTGGCCAATTCCGGGGTCCACTTTCCAGAACTCTTCCATCACCAAGGCCTGTTCCAAATAGCCAAAATCGGGTCCGCCATATTTTTCGGGAATAAAAAGCCCGACCAGATCCAGTTTACGCGCCTTGTCAAGAATTTTACGCGGAAACGTTTCGTTAATGTCATATTCACGCGCCACGGCGGTAAACTCACCCACCGCAAATTCACGAGCGGCGCGTTTGATATCTGTTTGCATTTTTGAAAGTAAGAAATCCATGAAATTCTTTCCTCGTTGTTGTTAAATGTCGAACACTTTTTCTGTTAATCAATCAAAGCGTGTTTGCACATAAAAACTACAAGGACAACGGATAAGAATGGGAATGCGTATTTTCCTTTTCTTATCCGTTTTCCCTGTAGTTATGTGCCGGATTCCACGAACAGAATCTGCCAAATTCGGAGTTCTGAACTTACAGTTTAGCGAAGGAGTTCTGAACTTACAGTTTAGCAAGGGTTTACAGCCAAACTGTAAGTTTGGCACTCCACTACAGCGGTATATTGCCATGTTTCCGTTGAGGCCGCGTCTGCTGTTTATTTTTTAACATGCGTAACGCCTGAATCAGCCGCAACCGGGTTTCACGCGGTTTGATCACCGCATCTACAAGCATATTGGAAGCGGCATGAAACGGATTGGAATATTCAAAATCATATTCCTTAATTTTTTCTTGCCGGAATGCTTCCGAATCGTCCGCCGCCTTAATTTCTTTTCGAAAAATTATATTCACAGCGGTTTCAGTATCCAGCACCACCAGTTTGGCGATTGGCCAGGCAAGCATCTGATCAACGCCCATGCCGGTGCAGCACATGGCCATGACCGCACCACCATATTCCTTGCGTAACGCCAAGGTGATCTTAGGTACAGTCGCTTCGGCATAAGCGTATAGCATTTTAGCGCCATGCCGGATAATACCCGCATGTTCCTGGGTAACGCCCGGAAAATAGCCCGGCACATCCACAAAGTTGATCAACGGAATATTAAAGGCATCGCAAAAACGGATAAAACGAGCCGCTTTATCCGATGCGTTCACATCCAGACAACCGGCCAAGACCATAGGCTGATTGGCGACTATCCCCACGGTGCGGCCATCTAATCGCGCGAAACCGATCAAAATATTTTTTGCAAATTGGGGTAATATTTCAAAAAAATCTTCTTTATCCACCACACGCCGGATCACATTGCGCATATCATACACCCGTCGGAAATTGGCGGGTACAATCTTTTCCAACTCATCATCAAAGCGTTCAGGATCGTCACCGAGGTCTACACACGGAGGCGCTTCATCATTATTGGACGGCAAGTAGCTTAACAGTTTTTTGACCGTTGCAATACATGTTTTTTCATCTAGAGCGACAAAATGCGCCTGACCGGTTATTTCACTATGCACTTTGGCGCCACCCAGTTCTTCAAGCGTCACCGTTTCCCCGGTAATTTGCTTAATCACGGCGGGACCGGTGATAATCATCTGGCTTTGGCCCTGCACCATGATAATAAAATCGGTAATGGCAGGCGAATACACTGACACGCCGGCGCAGGGACCCATCATCGCTGAAATTTGAGGGATAACACCCGATGCGGCGGTGTTGCGGAAAAACATACCAGCTACGCCCCGCGAGGCTCTGAAACCTTCATGCAGCCGGCCGCCGCCGGAGTCGTTCAACCCAATCAGCGGCGCTTTGACTTTCAGCGCTTCATCCATGATCTGGCAGATTTTAGCGCCATGCACGGTTCCCACAGAGCCGCCTAAAACGGTGGCATCCTGAGCGTAAGCGAACACCAAACGTCCGTCAATATTGCCGTAGCCGGTGACCACTCCGTCTCCGGGAACTTTTTTAGCCTGCATCCCAAATTCAATGGCCTGGCTTTCAGCGAGTTGATTGATTTCCACAAAACTGCCCGGATCGAATAAAAGCGCGATCCGTTCCCTCGCCGTGAGTTTGCCTTTGAGATGCCGTTTTTCCTGTGCTTGTGGCCCGCCGCCCTGTTCAGCCCTTTGTTCCATCGCTTCAAGGCGTGCGCTTTCACTCGCATGCGTCACCTGAATTGTCATTTCCAAACCCCTTTTTTCAATACACAACCATGTGTAATTAAAGCTCCAACCTATTTATTAAACTATATCCTATATACTTTGTAAACTAAAGCTGTCAAACATTTCATTGTTCAGGCAGCATATTTCTTTACAACGCAACCGGGAAGCGCCATTTTTTTCTTGACAATAAAGCATATAGCTGCAATGTAGCTATAATTTTGTTTGGTTTATGAATCGTATTTAGTAACTTAATTTAATTTTTAAAGGAGGCGCATGTGAAAAGATTTTTTATTATCGCAACAGTCAGTTTGGTTTGTATGGGCTTGATGTTGACACCGGTTTGGGCTGCTAAAAAGAAACCCTCTCTGGATAAATGGAAAGCGGATTTTGACCCCTCAGGAGCCAAATACAAATGTATTGTTTCCAATGTTTCCCATCCGGTTATTAAAGGCGTATTTGCTGGTTTTGCCATTCGCGATGAATTGTGGAAACGCACCAAGGGCCAGATTTATCTGGACTATAAACCCTTTTCCATGCTGGGAGGCGAAGTTGAAGTGTTAAATCAGCTCCAAATGGGTGCCATCCAGGGAATGGCCTGCAGTTCGGTGGCAGCGACCAATTTAGGTCCCCGTTTCGGGATGATTAACTTCCCCTTTTTAGTCGATTCATTTGAAAAACTTGATAAATTTGTCGCCTCAGGCAAGCTGTTTGATCACTTTATGATGGCGATGGATCATCAAGGCATCATGGGCATTGACATCACCGGTTATGGCAATTATGGCTGGGCAACCACCAGTCCGGTTAAAAGCATTGAAGACGCCAACAAGATTAAATTTCGCGTGGCCGAAGCCGCAGTCAACCAACTGCTGTATAAAGAGTGGGGTTTCAACGCTGTGGTAATGCCGTGGCCGGATGTTCCCGTATCTTTAAAACAAGGGGTGATCACCGGTTTGGATCATACGCCGATAGTGTGCAATATTACCAAGAAATTTGAAGTTGCCAAGAATTTCACCCAAATTAATTATGCGCAGGGCCTGTTTATTTGGCTATTTAACAAAGCCTGGTTTGAAAAACTGCCCGAAGATCTGCAAAAGATATTCGTAGCCACCGTGCATGATGTTTGCGCTGACATTCGTGAACAGACCAAGAAACAGGAAGCCGACCAGATCGCTAAAGCGACAGAGGCCGGTATCAAGTTTTTTAAATTATCGGATGCGGATATGGCGACTTTGAAAAAAGCGGGTGATGCCGTTCAGAAAAAATATGCGCCTGAAGTCAACAAACTGAATGCGGGCGATAAATACCGCCCCAAAGATTTTCTTAAAGAAGTTCAGGAATATATCGGCTATAAGCCCTAATCTGTTTTACAGTTGCACAAGGTAACGCGGAAAATCAGTCCGCGTTTAGCCAACGTTGATAGCTGTTTATTCGGGCTAAATCTTTCTTACCAAATCAAGAGAGTCGCCTTTGGCGGCTCTCTTTCTTATTTCGCTTGGAAATTCCCATGTTCAAAAGGCTGTTAGATATTCTGGATAAAATACTAAGTTTTGTAGAAGACTGGACGCTTTTTGCAGCAGTGATGATTGCGCTCATCGCGCTGTTTATTAACGTCGTTCTTCGTTACGGTTTCAACTACTCATTGGCCTGGTCGGAAGAGTTGGTCCGCGAAGTGATTATTTTAACCACCTTTATCGGGTGCAGTGCGGCGATAAAAAATCGTTCAATGATAAAGATAGATGCATCTGTGCAGTTATTGCCCCGATTAAAAATGCCGTTAACCTATTTCAGTAATTTCGTAACATTGATATTTGCGGTTATGATGCTGTATTTGGGTTGGAAAATGGCGGCCTTGCAAGTTCAAACCCATCAAAAGACAATCATCCTGCAAATCCCGTTAGTGTATTTGTATGCGATGATGCCGCTAATGGGGGGGATGATGCTTATCCGTACGATCCAGGTAATGTATCAGGATTTTACTGCATCGGAAACCCAAAAACAGGAAACTGGGAAATAGGCGGGAACGCCTTTGTTTATTAAGGAGATTTACCGTTTATGGAAATGAACCACATTGTAATCCTGCTTATCCTGTTGGGATGTATGGCTACCTATATCCCCGTTTTCATGTGTCTGTTTTTTACATCCGTGTTAAGCTTTGTGCTTTTCACCGACCTTCCCCTGCTTCTGCTAGCTCAAACGCTATTCCGCAGTCTCGATAAATTTGCACTGGTGGTTGTACTCTATTTCATCTTATGTGGCAATATTATGACCGCCGGATCGATGGTCGAGAAATTGATCAAAGTGGCCAATGTGTTGGTTAGCTGGCTCCCCGGCGGTTTGGGAATGGCCGGTGTTTTAGCTTGCGGTCTTTTCGGCGCTATTTCCGGTTCAACCGTGGCAACCGTGGTGGCGCTAGGCGGTTTTATGATTCCGGCACTTATTGAGAACGGCTATAAGCAGAAATATACACTTGGGTTGATGACCACCTCTCCCAATCTGGGTGTGATTATTCCGCCCAGTATCGGCATGATCCTGTATAGTATGATCAGCAACGTATCACTCGAAGGGCTTTTTCTTACCGGATTTTTGCCCGGTGTTCTGATTATGTTGGGTGTGTGTATTTATACTTACGTTACTCATAGAAAGCAAACCGCCATTGTGTGCATGCCCGTGCCAGGCTTTACGGACGTTCTGAAGGTGTTGAAAGAGGGCTTCTGGTCATTATTATTAATTGTGATCATTTTTGGTGGAATTTTTTCAGGTGTTTTCACCGCGAATGAGGTGGCCGTTATTGCTTGTGTGTATGCGTTTGTTGTTGAGCTGTTTATCCACAAGGCAATCAAATTCAACGATGTTAAACGGATTACGATCAACTCCGCCGTTACATCCGCCACCCTACTGATTATCGTCGCCGGCGCCACCTGTTTTGGGCGGTATCTGACTCTGGCAGACATTCCTGGCCAAATCACTGAAGCAGTGATGTCCAGTATCAGTTCCCCCTTGGTTTTCTTGATCGCCATGAACATACTTTTGCTCTTTGTGGGCATGTTTATGGATATTATTTCCGCAACCCTGATCTTAGGCCCTGTTTTTCTTCCCATGTTAGACGCCTTTGGGATTGATCCGATGCATTTTGGCTTAATTATGACCGTCAACCTTGCGATTGGCTATTGCACTCCGCCCATGGGAGTGAGTTTATATATAACGGGAGCCATTGCCGAAAAAGACATTATCTATGTTACCAAAGCGGTGCTGCCTTTTCTGGCGATCCAAATTGCGGTGCTTTTATTGATAACCTACTTTCCTGGAATAGTGCTGTGGCTTCCCCAACTGATGGGATTCGTAGCTTTTTAAAGTCGTTTACATTTTTCCCGAAATAATGTAGGGCAATTCTGAAAATTGCCTTTCTAAGAGTGCGGTGAAAGGCAATGTACATGCCTGGTGAAAACAAAATTGATAAAACCCGAGACGGTGCTGTTGAGAAGCCCCCCAGCAAAGTGAAATTTGAAGTCTGGGGCGAAGAGATGATTGATAAAAAGGTAAAGCAGAGCGGCAACAGCGGTCGTGTATATCTACCTCCCAATTGGGTCGGACATCAGGTCAAAATTGTAAGAATTGATTAACAAGCCAGGAGACTGCCACATGGATGATGCGCTTATTCGAAGAATGCAAGCGACCGATTGGGAGGAAATCGGAAACATTTATACGGCAATTACTCAAGAAGCCGTTCAAGATGAGTTTAAACGGATTGTTGAAAAAAGCACCCAAAGTGAAACGGATGCCAGTTTTGTGGCCGAAATTGACGGGGTCGTTGTCGGGTATATGATCGGTTCGGTTCTCAACGGCGGCTTTGGCATCCAAAAAGCCGTCTGGATAACCATGTTCGGTGTAAACCCGCAATGTATGGGACGTGGTTTGGGCCGAAACCTTGCCAATGCCATTTTCGAGTTTTCCAAAGAGATAGGCATTAAAAATATTTACACATCTGTGCGTTGGGATTCATCCGACCTGCTCTCCTTCTTTAAAACCCTTGATTTTGGCCGCAGTGAATTTATTAATCTTACCAAGGTGTTGGAATAATAAAGGCAAAACAAAAAGATGAAAAGGACTGACCAGTCCTAAGAGCAACCTCAAGTCGATTTTGCGCACGCCGGCATTTTAACATCAGGACTCACACCTTCAATTTCCATCCGGTTTTTCCGTTCAGATGATTTCAAAAGACGCCCCAAACGGGATGCTAATACCGGAAGCACCTTAATTATCGTTAAAACAATCAGCAACACAGCGCCGCTAAATTGTATCTTGGCAGGAATAATTTCGGCCGCCTGGCCGATTACGGCACGAACAGGAATCTCCCAAAAAGCATACACTTGATCAACGGTTAAACCAAAAAGCACCGCCGCAACGGCGATAACGGTCAAATAGATCGCCGTGGTTCTTTTTCCCAGTACGCCTAAAAGAACCGTAAGTGAGGTGAGGTTCGTTGCCGGTCCGACTAAGAGAAAAACAAGCGCCGCACCCGGACTGACGCCCTTCATAATCAATGCGGCCGCAATCGGTGTGGATGCCGTGGCGCATATATATAAAGGAATGCCAAATACCAGCATAATCAACATGGAGTTTATTCCCCCGTTTAAATAGCGACCGAAAAAATCGTCGGGGATAAAAACGGTGATGACGCCGGCCAAGAGCAATCCGAAAAAAAACCAACCGGCCATGTCACTCCACACTTCGTTGACAGCGTAATGCACACCGTTGCTAATTTTTAGAACAAATGAATTCGATCGCTGATCTTCATCAGGAGGATGATCATGCTCGTCACAACATCGGTTCATTTCGCCGGGCAGATCAGATCGCTGCAAAGTGTTATCCGTCTTGACACCCTGGCCGAGTAAGTTTTCCAATATACCCGCAATCGTAGCACTGACAAATGCGGCTACAGGACGGGCGACTGTCATTATAGGATCTAGCAACGCATAGGTGATCGCAATGGAATCCACACCGGATTCGGGTGTTGAAATCATAAAAGCGGTTGTGGCACCATTGCTGGCCCCCTGTTTTTTGAGTGCCACGGCAGCCGGAATGACGCCACAAGAACACAAGGGCAGCGGGATGCCGATCAGCGCGGCTTTAAATACGGATTTGAAGCGTCTTTCTCCGAGATGGTGAGCAATGGCTTGCGGATTGACCAAGGTGCTTAATAATCCACTGATAATCAGTCCGAAAATAATATATACTGCGGATTCAAGTAATAAATGCCAGGATGCCAGAATAATAGAAATGATCTGATCCATTTTTAACCCCCTTCTCTTATATGCTCAAGGCCGATGTTAATAATAGCGGCTACGTGGCTGTCATTGATAGTATAGAAGAGGGTTTGTCCCTGGCGACGCGGACGCACCAACGCCAAATCTTTCAAGCGCCTTAATTGGTGCGAAACCGCAGATTCACTCAGACCTAAAAAGGCGGCCAAATCACAGACACACATCTCCCCATTGTTAAGCGCCATAACAATTTTCAAGCGGGTCGGGTCTCCTAAAATTTTATAGGTCAGCGCTAAACGCGCTGATTCTTCCTCCGGTAGCGCCTCTCGCTTGGCTTGAAGCACTCTTTCAAGATGCACAATTCGTATCTGGCATTCGATTTCACCGGTTGTCGTCCCTTTCCCAGGAATTGTAAATGAGTTCGATTTTAAATTTATCATTGTAAAACCCTTTATTTTGCGATGTTATTATATCTGATCAATTGATCAAATATAATAATGATAACCCCTATGTCAACTCGGCAGTGACAAATTTAAAGTTATCGTGTTCCAAATTTGGGTTCTCCCTGTTACAGCCGCAAGCTGAAGCTCGCACTCTTTTATTCTGGAAAAATCTGGATCGGGTCAGGATAACTAAAACAAAGGTTGAAATTAATTAAAAAAATGATTAGTAATAATATGTATTTTCGCTGGTGCTAACTATAACAATCTTGCCCCTTTACAGGTTATGAACGGTAGCGTCGGGTTGTGTCTGCCAAAAATGCTTCTGCTCGAAAGGGGAAACGAATTTATAAGATGATCAAGTGTATTACCGCCTAAAATGAAAAAAAGAAAAATACTGCTTCATATATGTTGTGCACCTTGCTCTGTTTATCCGATTCGTTTTTTGGTAAATGAAGGGCTAAATGTAATGGGCTTCTTTTATAAACACAATATCCATCCGTATACCGAGTGTTTAAAGCGCCAGGATACGTTGCAGATTTATGCCCGCTTGATTGACTTGCGCGTGATCTACCAACAAGGTTATCAACCCGAAGATTTTTTGCGTAATGTTGTTTTCAGGGAATCGGAGCGTTGTTCATACTGCTACTATGATCGAATGCGTTCAACCGCATTGATCGCCAAACGAGGTAAGTTTGATTATTATAGCACGACATTATTATATAGCAAATTTCAAAAACATGAGATGGTTAAAGCGATTGGTGAATCTGTAGGTAAATCTGTGGGCGTTTCTTTTTATTATCACGATTTTCGTGAAGGATGGAAGCAAGGAATTGAAGAATCCAAACGACTGAACATGTATCGTCAACAATACTGCGGATGTATTTATAGTGAAAAAGAACGCTATCATAAAGGTTGAAATGATTTGAAACATTTGCCGAAAAAACCATAGAATTCCAAAAGGATAGACTTTCTGAACGTCCCTGTTAAGCTGGAACGCATATCAATGTTTACGTATTTTATATATTTTATCATTGTTTTACTAATATATTCAACCTACCAGGTTCCGGAAAGGAGCTATTTTTCCGCCCATGATACGTTCGCTTTATTTTTGATTTTAAGCCTCCTTTTTATCTCCTGGGTTCGATCCCGATTCATTAAAGTTGAAAAGCACTTATTCCGGGAAGATTCCTTTTCTTCAGAACAGCTTTTCACCAAGGTATCTGACAGATTGTCTGTTTGGGCTATTTTGCTTTTCGCTATGAATATATACGGATTGGATCTGCCGTATTATTTTCTTAATATTCCGTTGTTGTTCAGTGTGCCAGTATTGAATGCGATGATTTTTTTATTTTTATTCAGCATATATCTAAGCATTGTATGGTACTTTGGCCATCGTTCGTACAGAATAATTTACCAGAGTGACGTATCCCGTCGGTCTTATATTCTGACAAATTTGGCGTTTGCGGTTCCTGTCATTTTTCCCTGGCTTCTGCTGACCGGAATTATTGACCTGATCAACTTTCTGCCTTATGAAATGCCCAAGCAGATGCTCAACACGACGCTTGGGGAACTCATTTATTCTCTTGTGTTTTTAGGGGGAATCGCAGTAATCGGACCTGTTCTGATTCAAAAATTCTGGCAATGCAAGCCACTTGATTACGGAACGGATCGCGTCCGAATCGAACAGCTATGTAAAAGAGCGGGTGTCAAATATGCCAATATACTTAAATGGCCTTTATTTGAAGGACGCATCATAACAGCGGGCGTTATGGGGTTGGCAAAAAAGTTTCGCTATATCCTGGTGACGGATGCGTTGTTACGATTTCTATCCCCCGATGAAATCGATGCTGTTATTGCCCACGAAATCGGGCATGTACGGCGGTATCATCTCTGGCTTTACATCTTCTTTATTGTCGGTTATATCATTTTAACTTACACAACCTTCAACCTGATTATCTACTTGCTGATTGGGTCAGAATTTATATATGGTCTTTTTAATACTGCCGGTTTTAATCCGACGACGATCATTTCAACCGGTGTCACTATCGGTGCTATCCTTCTTTTTATTGTCTATTTCAGATATATTTTCGGGTATTTTATGCGCAATTTTGAGCGCCAGGCGGATGCTCATGTATATACGCTTTTCAGCAATGCCAGTGCGTTAATATCCACCCTTAAAAAAATTGCTATTACAAGTCGTCTGCCACCGGATAAACCTAACTGGCATCATTTCAGCATTACCCAGCGAGTAAACTTTCTCATGCAATGTGAAAATGATTCCGCAAAAATTGTGCAACATGACCAAAAAGTACGTAAAAGCCTTATCCTGTATCTTTTCAGCCTTATTGTGATCAGTGTCATCGGGTATTCATTAAGCTATGGTGAAACCGGAAAACAGTTGAATGACCGCTTTATTGAAAAGATAATTCTGAGTGAGTTAGAAAAATCGCCTGACAGCGGGCACCGTTACGCAATTTTAGGAGATTGGTATTTACATAAAAAAGATTATGCGGCGACGATCAGGGCGTATGAAGAAGCGATTACACGCAATCCGGATAGCGCTTATGTTTTGAATAATCTTGCCTGGATTTATGCGACTTGCGATGATAGACTGCTGCGTAACCCTGGGAAAGCGATCCGTTTGGCTATGAAAGCTGTCAAGATAAAGGCCGCACCGCATATTTTGGACACACTTGCTGAAAGCTACTATATTAATGGCATGATAGATGATGCCATACAGACGGCACGAAGGGCTGTTGCTGAAAGCACCGACAACCATTCCTATTTTAAAAAGCAATTAACCCGCTTTATTGCGAACCAAGATACACAATCCAGGGAACAAAATCAATGACACGGAAAATTCATACAGTTCTGATCATTGATGATGATCGTTCATTTTGTGAAGCGCTGACGCTTCATTTGAACAGTAAAAAGATGAAAACGCTCACAGCGCAGACTGGTTCTGAAGCGCTGACGATCTGTTCGCGCAATCTGATTGATATTGTATTGTTAGACGATAATTTACCGGATGGTGAAGGCGTTGACTTTTGCACCCCAATCCTATCATACAACAATCGGACAAAAATTATCCTGACAACAGCACATCCAAGCCTGGAAGATGCTGTAAAAGCGATTAAAGTCGGGAGCTTTGACTATCTCTCCAAGCCTTTTAAAATGGAAGAGCTGGATTTGGTGATTGAAAATTCGCTGAAGGCCGCGGAGTCAGAGCAAATCGAATTGATGCGGGCGGATAAAGAGCAACTGGCCAAAGAAGATGACACCATATTAATCGGACGGCGCGGAGGCTTGGCCAGCGTCCAACGCCTGGTAGACCTTGCCGCCACCAATTCTGCCCATGTACTGATCACCGGTGAAACCGGTACCGGGAAAAACCTGGTTGCGAAAGCAATTCATAATAAAAGTCTGGTTAAAGACCATGCGATGATTACTACGAATTGCGCCTCATTGCCCGACAACCTGATTGAAGCAGAGCTTTTCGGATACGAAAAGGGGGCCTTCACCGGTGCCGTGGCCTCTACCAAAGGAATCTTCGAAATGGCTGACCAAGGCACCCTGTTTCTTGACGAAATTGGCGACCTCGCGCTGCATTTACAGTCAAAATTGCTCGGTGTTTTAGATGAAAAGAAAATAAAAAAAATCGGTGGGCAAACGGTTAAAAAAGTAAACGTACGGATTATCGCAGCCACCAACGCTGAATTGGCAAAGGCTGTGCAAAAGCGCCTGTTCCGCAGCGACCTCTACTATCGACTTTGTGTTTTATCGATTCATATCCCTCCGTTAAGGGAACACAAAGAAGATATTCCCGATCTTTGTCACTATTTTATTAAAAAATTGGCACCTTTTTTTAACCCGGAGATATCTGATAGCGAAATTGATAAAATGATGGATTATGGCTGGCCCGGTAATGTAAGAGAACTCAGAAATATTATTGAAAGATCGATCATTATGCATAAAGGAACCATTTTAAGACCATCTGAGTTTCTTAACCCTAATTTATTCGATGCTATTGCGACATCTCCACCTTCAAAAACAGAAAAGAACTCTGACGATGATTTTATTGAAAGCATCGATAATAAAGAGTTATTAAGTCTGAAAAAAATAGAAAAAAATTATATCCGCCATGTTTTAACCAAAATGTCAGATAATCATACCCGAACAGCCAAAGTTTTAGGTATATCAAGATCCACGCTGATGCGTAAGATAAAAGTATATGGGTTGAACAGCGCAATTCGCAAAAAGTGATTTCTGCTTATTAATTCTTGTAAACAATTAGAATAAACATATTGTGCCGGCATAAGGCTAAGATTCGTCGGCTCGTATTGCAGGCGCTGTAAAAGGTGCATACTCCCATTATTTTTATGAAATTGACTATCGTTACGATTATAACTCAAAATTAATCAATGATCTGATTCGGTACACCCAAAACAGGTCATATTGCCGTATTGTAAACAAAAAGTAGCCTGCCAGCATTCATTAAAAAGATAACAATATTTAATAAGCGTATTTTCTGATATGTAAACGTTAAATTAAAAAAAGATATAGGCTACCAATATAAGCTGGGACACTAATGTAACGCAGAAAGCTGTTCGGCGTCGTTCATAGCCGCATCAAGGCTGAAGAAACGGAACGGCTTTCCGCTTTACTTTGTCCCGCCTTGTGTTGGTAGCCAAGATATATATCCACGTTTAGAAAATTACCCGATTGGAAATAAATAAAGCAACGTTTGATTTGATATTTGAGCCACGGCGTTATCGGTCGTCGGTCATGGCATAAAATCAATCCCAATACAATACAGTTTCCTTAAGCCAAATCTTAACGTGTAATTATCTGAAAGTTTGCAGTTTTCCATTTTGGCTTTTGCTTAAAATCTCTGCAAACTAAAGTCTGCATATCTCCATTTCGGATAAACCAATATTGGATCAATATATCAACCATCTTCGGTCGGTTTCAGTAGGTTTATATGATGAGGGGGGTATTCATCGATTCCTGATTGCTTGATGGCATAAATTTTGCATGAATTGTATTACAGTATAAAGATTATTCGGCAGTCGTAAGTTTTTGGCCATTTTAATAGCAGGTTTTACTAAATATTCGAATTCATTAGAACCTGTTGTTTTATATCCATTTTATAAGTGTCAATTATTTCAGAACGTTAAAAATATGTACGACACATGAAAAGATAACAATGATAATGAACGCTGCAAAACGAGGTTAGCTAACATTTGAAGCAAACTTTTTTAGATATGCCACATAATATTTAGAAAAATGATGTGACAAATTTCGCGATAAAAAATTAAATTCGGATATCCTGGCAAGCTCCTGGCAGCTTTTTGGGAAATTGATATAATTTAATCTATATTCAATTGGTTATAGGTAATTCCTGTGTCCATTTTAATGTGTTCTAAAATCAATATGTTAAGCGAAATAACTTAAAAGAATATCAAGAGTCTGTCTAATCAACTTGACATCTCATTATAAACCAATTATTCATTAAGCATTATCTCTGATAAACATCTTCATAAAAATCAGAACATCTGTTTAAAACTGGAAAGATAAAAATGATATGGTGCTTCTCAAAGCTGAAAAATTCAAATGAAGATGGAAGGCCGTAAGTTGGTAGACAACCGTTTGGCAATGGCATATCGGCCAAGAGGTGATTGATGCGGATGGCATAATTGAATAATCAGGGAAATAAGTTTATGTCATTACCAGGCGTGTCATCCTTGAGATGCAAATTTAATAACGGCGAGGAAAAATAAAATGTCTTATGCTTTTGATATGGAGCAAATTCAGGAAATTGAGGACATTCTGACAAAGGAACTTGTCGATAGCGGCGTTCATAGTGTATTATTGATAGATATGGCCGGCAATATCGTTGCCACCCTTGATAATGGTAAATGCAAGCATGACGTTTATTCGCTGGCAGCACTTGCCGCTGGCAATTTCGGTGCAGTAAGCAGTATGGCCAAAATTGTTGGTGAAGATGAATTTTCACTTCTTTTCCACAAGGGCGAGAGTGAAAATATTCATTTCAGCAAAGTGAACGCGGAGTTTTTACTGATTACGCTATTCGGCTCAGATGTAACACTCGGTTTCCTGCGTCTTAAGGTTGCTGAAGCTATTAAACAGTTGCTTGATGTAATGGGTGATAATGAATAAAAGCAACAGAACGGCAGTCTGATATCAGTCATGTTGCTTTGATAGAAACAAAGCGGCCAATATATTTCAATTTTTGAACTCCTTATCCAATTCACGTAAGCCAATAAAATATATCGCTTTAGGGGAGGATTTTAATTTTGGCGTTTATTAATCTAAAAAATAAGCTTGTTCAGGCCAAAATTGTTTTTTACGGTCCTGGCCGATGTGGGAAAACCACGAATCTTGAATACATTTTTAATAAATACCAGTCACGTATCCAAAGTGATATGGTTAGTATTAAAACCCATGGAGACCGGACGCTTTTCTTTGATTTTCTTCCTTTTGACATGGGCAAAATTAAAGGATATGACGTTAAGATTCAACTATATACGGTTCCGGGACAAATAAAATACAATGCGACGCGTAAACTGGTGCTGAAAGGTGTGGATGGTGTTGTTTTTGTAGCGGACTCTATGGAAGTGCGCCGGAAAAAAAACATATTATCTCTTAAGAATCTCCAGGATAATTTAAGCGAATATAATAAAAATATATTTAAAATACCCCTGGTGCTTCAATACAATAAACGCGATCTTGGCAAAGACGGTGTTATTCCGCTTCTCCCTGTCGAAACAATGGAACGAGACCTTAACGGCAAACTAAAAGTGCCTTCTTTTCAGGCTAGTGCGATTTCGGGGAAAAATGTAATTCCCACCTTAAAAAAGATCATCGCTAAGACAATGATTTCATTGAAAGAAGGATTAAAATAGGAGGATAGACAAGTGAGCGGCAAAAAAGATGACACCATAACGGTTGAACTGGATAACCGACTGGAAGAACTTTTCGGAAGTGATGACGAAGATTTTAGCGGTGATGAAGAAGAAACCGAACCAGTTGCCAGTTTCGACGAACTTTTTGACGATGATCAGCAGAATGGAAGCGGTAAAGATGAACCCTCAGATTCTGATAATGATCTGGATTTTAACGGTCTTTTTGATGAGGAAGAACAACCTCAAAGCCCTCCTAAGCCCAAACCGAAACCGAAACCGAAACCGAAGCCCAAACCGAAGCCTAAACCTAAACCGAAGCCCAAACCGAAGCCTAAACCTGAGGCAGCGAAAACGCCTTTGAGTGGTTTAAAAGCTGTTTTAATGTCAATTGATTGGGAAATATCCGATAAAACGATGAAGACGTTTGGGCAGGAAATCGCCAAGCTCAATAAAAACTACAAAAACAATAAAATCGTCACTGGATTCCTTAAGCTTCTCAACTCACTTGGTAAACACATTGAAACCAACAAAGCCAATTCGCATCCGGATGCGATTAAATTACTCAATTCCGTATCAGATGATCTTGATAAAGTGGTTACAACCAAGATTCCTGCTGCTGAAAAAGTTAAACTTTTCCGAAGTGATTTGGCAAAGTTTAAAACCGTAAAAAAAGAGATTGCTGAAGGCAAAGCCAGTCCTTCAAAATCTATACCGGCTAAACCCCAACCGATAGTAAAAGAAGAACCTGTACAAGAAAAGATCGAAGAGATGGAAGAAAATGAAGCCGCACCCTTATTAGAAGTTGCAGTAGAAGAGGAACAATCTGCGAGACTACCTACCGCCCCCCAAGGTGCTATGTTAACGCATGAAGCTTTTGCCATGGCAATGCAAGAAATTAAAAAGACAATTGAAGCTGAATTTAGTGCATTACGAACGGAAATGAAACTGTGGCGTGATGAGCACTAACACAATCGTTTTGCAAATAGAAGGCTAATTTTGTAAAACCCCTAAAGCGCACGCGCCCATTCCGGTCGCAAAACGATATTGCCCGCCAAGGCTTTGTCTATAAGCTCAAGCGTACTTGCTTTTTCTTTTGGAAGACGCGCGCGAATCGGAAGGTAGTTAGAAGCATGGTTGGCATGGAACAGACCACGGGAAAGATGAGTGAACGCAATCATTGCCCGTAATTCGCGCAACATTTCATCAGAGTTTGGGAGTTGGAAGACACCATCTTTATAATTTTGATTAAGGGGCGTTCCGGGTATCAACATAAGACTCAGTGCGCCAATATAATCAGGATCAATGGCCGAAAGCACACGTCCGGTTGCTTCGGCATGCTGCAAAGAGCGTGAACGGCCGGCGAGGCCAATCAAAACAGTCAAAGATAATTTTATACCGGCATCTTTGGCCTTGCGGCCCATTGCGATCATTGTCTTAGATGAAGCGCCTTTTCTAATCTTTTTTAATGTAACATCATCTCCGCTTTCAAGGCCCATATAAAGTATCCCCAATCCATGCGACCGAAGCTCTCGCAGTTCTTCAACGGTCTTCATTTTAAGACTTTTTGCGTTTGCATACGCACCTACGCGGGTTATCCAAGGGAGTTCCTTTTCAATATCGCTTAAAATAGACAATAGTCGTGGCATCGGTATGATCAGCGCGTCGCCATCGCACAAGAATACTCTTCGTTGGCGTCGGCAATAATGAGCGGCAAAGGCTATGTCTTCTTTAATGATTGCGTCCTGTTTAATCTTAAATCTTTCACCGGCGTAAGTGCCGCAAAAGGTGCATTTATTATGTGAACATCCGACGGTAACTTGGAGTAAAATGCTATCAGACTCACTTGGCGGCCGGATAATATTGCCTTCGTAGTGCATAATAATTCGCGTTTCTCAGAAAAAATAAATAAAGCTACTCAATTTTTACAAAGCTTGCGTCTTACTCCTTTGAAGGAACGGGTGTACGAAATTTTTCTCCCGGATGCATACTTTGAACAGAGTAAGTGATAAGCGCAGTAGACGCGGCTTCTTCGATATGCAAAACTAGGAGAGAGCCAATAACATTGTTAACCCCGACACGGTCGGCAGTTTTTAATTCATAAATGCTATATTCTTGCCCTGCTTTCATGCCATCGATTTTGCCTTTGTTGATAAAGACAACGAAGTCGGCCGCAAAAAGCTGATTTTCTTCTTCAGTACCGATGATTTGCCCATCTATGCCTCTTTGACTTTCATGCAAAGTAATTTTAGGTGGTCTTTTTATATAAGGAATAAGCAGGTCTTTTGCCTGGATTCTTCTGTTGGAACGGATAATTCGCCCAACGTCAAATTCATCTTCATTTTTAATAATTTCCACTATACCGGTGATATAATACTGCATGCCGAGTTTATCACGATTGGCCGGATTTTTAACCTGTTTTAAGGGGCGATAGATGGTAAATAAATGTCCTGGCCTCAAACGCTGATTGCCAATTTGTTTGATAAAGACCTTATCACCTTGATCAATAAATTGTTCTTCGTTGCTTTCAACCAATATATAGGCTAAGGGTACTAATTTTTCTTTACGAATAAAGCCAATTTTGTCAATTCCTGCAAAAATGAAATAAGGCGGTTCCTCGACTTCCTGTTCGACGGTAACAACAGGTTTAATATCTTCCGTAGGTTCGGCGGGTTTTGGCGCTTTAGGCACAAGACGGATACGCTGACCGGGGTATATCCAATGTGGATTGGGTAATTGTTTATTTTTCTCCCATAAATCTGGCCATAGCCAGGATGAATTGAAGAACTTGCGTGAAAGGCCCCAAAGCGTATCCCCTTTTTTTACAATATAGTAGTAGCCGGATTCGTCTTCCTGGATATCACCTAGGGATTCGGCAGTGTCAGTCGCTTCGGCATAACAAACGGATACGAATGCAATAGCAATTAGAACGCACAGAATAAAACGGTTTAATTTCTTACATTTAATATGTTGCATCTTAAACTCCGGTTTTGTTTTGGGTGGCAGTATCAAGTGTTTTTGATTAACATCTTCAAATAAATGATTTCACTAATTGTCGGAAGATAAAGGTGTGATAGTATGCCTTTATCTGGTGAGCTTGTTGAATTTTATTATTTGATAAAGTATGGTAAGGTTGCATATAAAGACGATTGAAACTTTTATCTTTTAAGAATAACCTCCCATCCTTATGCTACTCAATTTGCCTGTTTCAATAATTTTTGTCAACCCTTTATGGCAATCAAAATAAAAAAGCCTCTGCAATTTAACGCAGAGGCTTTTTAATATTTCACCCGAAAAAACGGTTAGGTAGTAAGGAATTTACATCATTCCGCCCATTCCTCCGCCCATTCCGCCCATTCCCCCACCACCAGGCATTGGCGGAGCAGCAGCATTATCTTCAGGTTTTTCTGCAATCATAGCTTCGGTCGTGAGCATCAGTGACGCAACGCTTCCGGCATTTTGAAGTGCGAAGCGCACAACTTTTTTCGGATCAATCACGCCGGCATCAATAAGATTTTCGTACGTATTCGTCTCCGCATTATAACCGATAGCGCCTTCACTGTTTTTCACTTTGTCAATCACGACTGAGCCTTCAACACCGGCATTGTTCGCAATTTGACGAAGCGGCTCTTCAATTGCACGTTTAACAACGTTGACGCCCAGTTTTTGATCATCACTGACATCAATCTTGTCCAGAGCGGAAATACATCGAACCAGAGCAACGCCGCCTCCGGCCACAATGCCTTCCTCTACGGCCGCACGAGTCGCGTTGAGTGCGTCTTCCACGCGTGCTTTTTTCTCTTTCATTTCTGTTTCAGTTGCAGCGCCCACGTTAATCACAGCAACACCGCCAATGAGTTTCGCCAGGCGTTCCTGAAGTTTTTCCTTGTCGTAATCGGAAGTGGTGTCATCAATTTGGCTACGAATCATTTTCACACGACCTTCAAGAGCGCTACGCGATCCGGCACCATCAACGATGGTCGTATTGTCTTTATCAATGGTAATTCGTTTCGCTTTGCCCAGGTCATCAATCGTTAAATTTTCAAGTTTGATACCCAAGTCTTCCGATACAACCTGTCCGCCGGTCAGTGTGGCGACATCTTCCAGCATCGCTTTACGACGATCACCGAAACCCGGTGCTTTAACGGCCGCGACATTCAGAGTGCCACGTAATTTATTGACAACCAGTGTCGCCAGGGCTTCACCTTCGACATCTTCAGCGATAATGACTAAAGGACGCCCCGTCTTGGCAACTTGCTCTAAGACAGGCAGAAGGTCTTTCATGTTACTGACTTTTTTCTCATTGATCAAAATAAAAGGTTCTTCCAGAGAAACCACCATTTTGTCGGAGTCAGTTACAAAGTAGGGTGACAGGTAGCCGCGGTCAAACTGCATACCTTCAACGACATCAAGGTTTGTGTCCATGCTTTTGGCTTCTTCGACAGTGATCACGCCTTCTTTACCAACTTTGTTCATCGCCTCTGCAATGATGTTACCGATGGTTTCATCATTATTAGCTGAAATAGTGCCGACCTGAGCGATTTCGCGCTGATCTTTGGTCAGTTTACTCATTTTGCTAAGTTCTTCCACGCACACATCAACCGCTTTGTCGATACCTCGTTTAATGGCCATGGGATTGTTTCCGGCAGCAACCAATTTCTGCCCTTCTTCATAAATGGAATGCGCCAATATTGTGGCGGTTGTAGTACCATCACCGGCCATATCACTGGTTTTACTGGCAACTTCTTTTACCATCTGAGCGCCCATATTTTCAAATTTATCTTCCAGCTCAATCTCTTTGGCTACGGTAACGCCGTCTTTAGTAATGGTGGGTGATCCCCAGGATTTATCAATTACAACATTTCGGCCTTTAGGGCCTAGTGTGACCACAACGGCCTCAGACAAAGTTTTAACCCCGTTCAGCATTGCCTCACGAGCTTTCATATCATATTTTATCTCTTTTGCTGACATTTCTATTACTCCTTACAGATTAGAATTATGTATTATCTGTTTTTGATAGAGGAGAATATGGATCTGTTCTCCTGAATTGTTTAACGCAGTGGATTTATTCGATCACGCCGAGGACATCATCTTCACGCATGATTAAATACTCTTCACCTTCGATTTTAACTTCCGTTCCGCCATATTTGCCAAATAAAATTTTGTTTCCAACTTTGACATCCAGTGGAATAACTTTACCGTTATCGTCGGTTTTACCGTTACCACAAGCAATCACCTCACCTTCAGCCGGTTTTTCTTTTGCAGAGTCAGGGATAATAATTCCACCTTTGGTTTTCGTTTCCTCTTCCATTCTTTTGACCAGAATGCGATCATGTAAAGGTCTGAGTTTCATTGTGCAAAATCTCCTTTGTAATTTTTCTGATTAAACAATATTTAAAATTGATTAGTTAACATTTTTATTTTTACGCAGATACTGTTGCCACCATGAATCTGAGAGAAATTATAATCACCAATTTTGATTTGTAAAGAGTGATTTTAATTATATATTCGATACATCTTTGAGGTATAAAATTTATTTCGTTTTGATAAATTCCGGACACCAGCTATTATATCAGCCTATTCGCGTCATGATGTCACTTTCTTTGAAGCATCGTACTTTTTCTTGGAGGTGCCGGAGTCTGATTTTGTTTTGGCTCCTGAGGAATTATCTTTTTTCGACTCTTTCTTTTGCTCTTTAGAAGAAGATGGTTTTTTGGCTTTGTCAGCATAGTCAGTTACATACCATCCGGAACCTTTAAGATGAAAAGTGCTTTGAGACATCAGTTTGGTCAATTTCCCCGAACATCGCTTACATGTACTCAATGGTCTATCCGAAAATTTCTGAATAACTTCTTCAACGGCTCCGCATTGGGCGCATTCATATTCGTAAATCGGCATCTTAGACTCCTTCCCTTCGGATACAAATGGTATTTGGAACCAATCAATCCCGGTTCCTATTTCACTATAAAATAGTGAATGTTTTGGGGTTGTCAAGATTTTAAAGGGGTTTTTTTAAGATGGTTGGCATGAATTTTGTATCAAATGGTTGACGCTCGCCACCGCAGTCCCCCTGATATTTAACCAGGCTGGCCTAAAATTGAAACAATCGGGTGATTATCTCAACGTCTGTAAGGGGAAATAACACAAGTGGACTCTTGAGTATAATGTTGTTTTGCATCTCTTAGAGCCTGTTTGAAAAGTCTTAAATCGGCTGCAAAAGCGTGAGAACGGTTCAAATTTACGCAAATTTTAGGCCAATAGGCTGGCTATTGCCATAAAATTTACGAAAATCAGTCCTCGTTCTCACACTTTTTCAACCTGTGCGGTTGCTATTAAATGTAGGGTGGGCATCGCCGACAAAGATAGGCACTGTATACAATATATGTTTCCGGCGATG
>JAOZRC010000233.1 GCA_029940345.1 Desulfobacterales bacterium | reverse complement strand
GGTTGAGGAACGAAACCTGACATCAGCCTGAATTAGTCAGGTTTCGTTCCTCAACAGAGACATATTTATATTTCCGTTTTGGTATTGAAATATAAACTCTGCTTCTTCTCGTACAATACGTCAAATGAGGCCTTCAAAAGCACCCATAAATTCTTCGTTAACATTTGATAACCGTTGTTTCATAGAACATCTATCCAGTTACTCAGACCATCTCCAAAGCACAGGCCATGGACACACCGCCGCCGCCGCATAAAGTGGCCAGGCCCAGGCTTTTGCCTCGTTTTTGCATTGCATGCAGAAGTGTTACCATGATACGGCATCCGGTGGCACCCACCGGATGTCCCAGGCCGATGCCTGAACCGTTTACATTGGTGATCTCCCTGTTTAAATGCAGCTCCCTTTCACATCCGATATATTGAGCGGCAAACGCCTCATTCAATTCGATGAGTTCGAAATCGTCGAGCGCAAGTTTGCTACCTTGGAAAAGGTTGTTCACCGCCGGAACCGGCGAAAGTCCCATAATTGAAGGATGGCAGGCACCTCTGCCAACCGCTTTGATTTTGGCGATTGGCGTGATATTCAAATCATGAGCTTTTTCCGCTGACATGATCACCATGGCTGCGGAAGCGTCGTTGATACCGCTTGAATTGCCGACTGTCACTGTTCCGGTTTGTGGAATAAACCCAGGCGGTAGTTTTTCCAGTTGTTCCATCGTCAATCCGGGTCGGAAATGTTCATCTTTGGTAAATTGGAGCGGTTCCTTTTTGCGCCGTGGAACCTCTATCGGGACGATTTCTTCCTTAAAAGACCCGTCAACAGTTGCGCGTTCCGCGTTATTGTGGCTCCGCAACGCCACTTCATCCATTTCCCGCCGTCCGATATTAAGATGCCAGGCGACAAATTCAGCCGTAATTCCCATAATATATGGTTTTCCGACAAATCGCCGCACGGGGTCTTCTTCAACGTTTAGCGGTCCGTCATCAGCCAACGGTAAAAGGTGAGATCCGCAATGAAGGGCGTGGATCATGGCATCTACAAATGTTTGATCCTGTAAGCGGCATCCCCAGCGGGCTTCGGGAACCGTATAAGGCACCCCGGACATGTGTTCCACGCCGCCTGCCAGGATGATATCCGCCATACCGGCCTGTATCATGGCCATTCCGGAAAGCACCGCCTCCATACCGGAAATACACACCCGGTTGATGGTAACAGCGGTAACCTCGACCGGGATTCCGGCCAGCAGCGCGCCCACCCGGGCCACATTTAACGTATCGTGCGGTTCCAGGCAGCATCCGAATCGGATGTCATCAATCATTCCCGGATCAATTTTCGCTCTCTTGACCGCCTCGCGCATGGCCACACTGGCGATTGCGGCGGCATTCATATCCCTCAATGTCCCGCCAAACGCGCCGATGGCGGTTCTGCAGGCTGAAACGATAACTATCTCTTTCATGATGTATTCCTTAAAATATCTGTGCAAAGTTTAAAGTTGTTTTTTTGTTACGATGCTCGGACTCGTAATGATTTTCAAACGGTTTCGTGACCGGAGATACCCTGAACTCACAACTGCCGAATTCGATCACGAAGTAAGCTTAAACTGTTAGGTTAGGCTTATTTTTATTGAAGAATTACTTTCATCACTTCTTCCAGACATGTTTCTGCTGATGGCTGCAAATTATTCTGACGTTCCACATGCTTGTGATGAGGGAAACTTTCCAGTTGTCTGTGATGCGGAGCATTGTCCCAGCCGATCTTCAGTTCGTTATCGGATGTTAGCTAATAATAACTGTACCTTCTGATCTGTCCAGTTTCCCATTGTTCCGTAACTCTCAGATTACTGCCGTCTCTAAAATTTAAAATTACCCTCAGCGTTGCTCCGTCAAGTTCTGTAGGAACAATCCGCAGCACCGCTTCCCCGAATTTTTCCTCTATTTCCAGCAACCGGTCGGAAGCCCGCATTTATCTGAACACTCCGTATTCTGCTATCATCTGCAATGACTCAATCTGTTTTCCGATTTTTTCGACAATTCCGTCCCAGTGATGCCATAAGATATACTCCTCGTGCATTTCATAATCCGCATTATCAGGCAGTCCTTTTTCTTCCAGTTCCGATAGTTTCATACGATACTTTTCCTCAAAAAAACGGACTTTGTTCCGGGCCAGAAAAAGACGTTTGTTCATGTCGGAGAAGCGAACCGCCACGCCGTGACTTATTACGGCTGTTTTTTCCTCCGGCGGAAGTAACAAAAATCGGCTTACAATCTTTTCACCAATACCGGCAGTATATTCCACTTTTAAACACCTCGTTTTTATTCTTACAGATACAATTTTCCTGATAAGCACTTAGGTTTTATTGGCTTAGGATCGTGGACGAAATAACTTCCCTATTCCGGAATGCAAACTTTAGTTTGCGGTGCTGTGACGCAAACTGATGTTTGTACTCCTCTTCTGAAAATGGGTAAGTTATTTCGTCCTCATTCCTTAACTTTGAACTGGCAAGGCGATTTAAGCTGACTCCTGCTTCAGCAGCCTGAACTGCAAATTTTCTATTGTTAAGAAATAAGTTTTTTAATCCCTTCAATCAAACGCGGTTCATCGGCATCTTCTTTCATCATATCCATACGCAGCAGTTCCGGTTTTTCTTCTAACAGTTTGGAGTTGTTAATATATTTTTCAATTTCACTGGGATTACGCGAGTCAAAGGCGTGGCGCGCCACTGTTATGCCCACGCGGTTGGCATACTTCAGCATTTTTTCCAGTTCGGGAAGTGTCTCTTTGCCTTCCGTATCCCAGTCGTCGCCGTCGGTGCCGTGAAATACATAAATATTATAGTCAGTTTCAAGGCTTTCTTCCTTCACAATTTCATTCACCAGGCGATAGGCGGAAGCGACTTTGGTGCCGCCGGCCACTTTTGAGTTATAGTAGGTGTAGAAGTCATCGACCTCCTTGGCTGACGTGTCGTGTAGGATAAAGCGCGATTCCACCTGTTTGTCATATTGGTATAAAAGCCAGCTATAGATCATAACATGTTGGGACACCACGAGTTGCGTGGGTTTACCGCTCATCGACCCCGAATAATCTCTCAGAAAAAAAACCATCGCCTGGGATTCATAATCTTTTTCGCGGGACAGAACGCGATATATCTTGTCTCTGGGCGCTATTAGAAAACTACTGGGGTCAATCGGTGCATCAGGCGAAAGTTTTCCCAGACTGATATTGGTTTCCACAATTTTGCGCAACGTGGCTTTTTTATCCAAAATTTGTCCGAAACCGCGATGCCGGTCGGTCATATCGTAGGTGTAACGGGTGAGCGAACGCTTTTTCCCTTTATCTTTTAGATTGGGAAGTTCAAACTGCTCGGAAAGGATTTTGCCCAAATCATACGCGCTGGACTCCATTTCATGAGGGCCTTCTTCGCCTTCACCGGGCCCGCTGCCGGCGCCATCCGGTTGACGAACCGGTTGTTCGCCGATCACTTCGCCCTCTTCACCTTCGCCGGAACCGCCCGATGAAGATTCTTCCTCCGGATCTGGTGGCGAATTGTCGTGAATTAACTTTTCCTCCACGGTTGTGGGCACCACGACAATTTTGCCTTTACCGCCTTTGCCGGGCTTGATTAATCGCCCGACCCGTATTTTACGCGGAAAGCCATCCTTTTCCCGTTGCTTATCCCGTTCCAACAGTTCATCCACAGAGCTTAAACAGGTAGTGTAAGAACCTTGCGGCGACGAAAGTGATTGAAGCATGGCCAGGTCATTATAGGTATAGGGGTTGTCGGAAGCCGGTTGAAACGGTTCACCCGATGTATCTTGTGAATCTGACGTCAATTCAGGAATGGCATGACTGCTTTCATCGTGCAGTTCTTTAAGAATTCGTTTTTTACGTTCGGGCTCAAGCCCTCTTTGAGCAATCTCTTCGTAATATTTTAATCGTGCGGGGTCCATTTAACTTTCCTTCTTTTTCTTTAGGGTGAATTCTAAAAATAAATATACCATTCCATGCTATCCTACACTTTTTTGTGATGTAAACCGGGGGGCAGCGTTCAGGTGTCAGGGTGTGCCGGCCTGATTCCTGACACCTGAAACCAAAATGCAAAAAAGTATAAACTGGCATAAGAAGGATGCCCCTAATGTCGGTATATTCTTGTCTGGAAATCACCTAACCTAAACCTACTTTTCATCCTCCTGGGTGCAAAAATACTCAATGGTTTTCTGAGCGCACGTTCTACAATAGTTAAGTTTTTCCAACATGGTGGCGATCATGCGGTCGTAGAGCTTTTGATTTTCTTCATTAGTACGATTGGCTAACGCGCCAATCAGGCTCCCCGCACCGGCAATATCCGATTTAAGGCGCACATCGGTGACAGCTTTAACCAATTCAAGATTGTCCATGAAATCATAATTCGGATCGACCGACAGTTTTTGGCCGTAAATTTTGCGGATAGACGTGCGGAAAGTTTCTCCCTGTTCCTGTGTTTTCAGACCCAAACGTTCTTCCACGCTGTCTATATAGCGTTTATCGATTTTCATCGCTTTCAGCTCGCCAGTTTGCGGGTCCTTATATTTCCACATTTTATCCGGACCCAGATTTTCGGCGTCAATACCGATAATCATGTTGACATAGTTCATCACATCCCGGCGAATCGCCAAGGGTTCATCCATATACGCATTAAACATTTCAGTCATAATGCGTTCGCGGTAAAGTCCTTTGGCGGTTTTTAAATCTTCTAAAAATTTGGTTCGGTCATTGGCTTCGGAAACATAGTCCAGGATCACGCGCTCCACGGCAGTAAAAATATCGTATGCGAACATACATCGGCCCTCATTGGTTTCCGAACTTTCCAGCAACAGTTGCACAGAGCGTCCCAGGTTGCGCTGCCCCAACCCTTTTTGGCCGAACCGTTTGGTGATATCTGGTTCCTGATTCAGTGTGTCAATCACTTCGGCTAATGTTTTGATACTTTTTTCACCGGCGACTTCACCGGCCGCCAGTTTCATCGTTTCGACCGGCGTGAGTTTCTCGGAACGGGGCAGTCGGGATAATACGATGGCAACCGAGGCAGCGTAATTAAGATTCGGATCCTGGTGCAGAATTTCGTGGGTAAGCGTTGTTTTGGATTCACTGCCGATGGCATAAGCGGTCAGTGTTTTCTGAAGTTTATAATCCGTGTTATGTGAAACATAAGTGATGCGGCAGCGGTCTACAATCGGGGCTTCCTCTTTTTCCGCTAAAAATCGGTTAAATTCCGAATTATTGCTGGTGGCGATAATCAGTGTGTCGATAGGCCATTTGAAGCCATCAATCTCGATGGTGCGGTTTTGGATAACGCCCAAATAAACCTGCACCAGGTCTTTCTTGTTCTTAAAAATTTCATCGCTGAAATGGATGCCACCGCCGGCGACTCGCGCCAGGGCGCCACGCCTGAGATCGAAACGATATGGATTGTTGGTGTCGACAATATGAAGCAACCGTTGGATGGATTCTTCCCCCAAAAGGTCCACGGCGGATGAGGTTATTTTATCTTTGGCCGGATATTTACCCGTGATGCTTCCCAGGCTTTCGATCAGCGGTACGGGTATAATTTCAACAAAATCCAGCATCTTTTCCAAATTTCCATCCGCATAATTGCGGATATCGTTCCAAATATAGCCGCTGCAAGCGCCTAGGGGACGCCAATTGGCATAAACGTCATCAACCTGTTGATCGCTAAATCCGATAGCGTCGGTTAAATACACCTTGGATTCTTCCTGTTTCTCAAACAGGTTCATGGCCAGGATCATCGGGTCTTCATAAGTTTGGGATTCAATCGTATTGATTCTGCCATATTCGCCCAGTTTGTTCATGTTAATAAATCTGAATGTGTATTTGCGATTTTGATCCTGGCTTAAAAAATCACGATACCGGTCACAAAGGAACTCCACAAAAAAGGTTTTGCCGTTGCCCGGTTCGCCCACCAAGACAAAAGCCATCTCTTTAGAAGACCCGCCCTCGGCCGCATCTTTAACGAACGAAACAAAGCCGTTGATCTCATCGTACATGCCGATAATATGTTTTGCGCCCTTGCCAAAAATATTGAAACTGTAAGTGGTTTTACCTTTGACAACCACTTTTTCAATATCATTTTCCAGGATCATGCGGCTGACCCCTTGAAAAGCGTTTTCAAAACGGCGTTCACCTGCTTTCACCGCATTCAAATGATACCCGATCGTTTTGTTTTGTTTGCCTGCCATGTTTCCTCCCGTTGCGATTTAGCTGTTTGAAATGAATTCTGATATTGGCAAAAAATTTCGACCTGTGCAATTAAAATGAAATATTCGTCACAAGCTCCGTAGGAGCGGCATGTTTGTAGTACAATTAGATTCGATTCCGTCAGAGTCCCATCGGGACGGCATATTTGTAGTTTAATTACGTATATTCTGTTATGTTGCTACAAATATGCTGGTCTGATGGGTCTCTGAATGAATTGCACAGATCGAAAAGTTTGATCGAAACCAGTTTACCTGAAAGAAAACTTATATTTTCATTGATTATTAGGGGAATGTGATGTATTTTTCCCAGATATTTAGAATAATACCCTAATATAAAAAATTTTACAATTAAAACTTTATTTTAGTAAGGAAGAACAAATAGCATCACCATTTCCAAGGAGCTTTAATGCGACAAGCCAGGGACTATATCATTTTTGCATTAGACCTGCCAACATACGCCGCCGCAAAAGAATATGTCGATCTTTTGTCGGATCAGGTCGGGGTTTTCAAAGTGGGTTTGGAGCTTTTTATCCATTCCGGACTTTCAATTATACAGTATATTAAAGCGTCAACATCGGCGAAAGTGTTTCTTGATCTTAAACTTCACGATATTCCAGTCACGGTAGGCCGGGCCATGGAACGCATTGCCGAACTGGGAGTAGCTCTGGCAACCGTGCATTGCGGTGAATCCCGAGAGATGCTGCGAGCGGCAGTGGCAGGGAGCCAGGGCAAAGCAGGGGTACTCGGCGTGACAATTTTAACCAGCATCTCAAAAGATCATCTCCGCAATGCCGGCTTTAAGCCGGAATTGGCTTCCGATATTTCCCGAATTGTGTTACAGAGAGCGCAAATGGCCCAAAAAGCCGGATGCCTCGGAGTCGTTTGCTCCGCCCATGAAGTCCGAATGATTAAAGCGCAATCAGGTCCCGATTTTGTCGTTGTGACGCCGGGTATCCGACCGTCATGGGAAACGGTTAAACAGGATGATCAAAAACGCATCATGACACCGGCGCAAGCTGTAAAAAACGGATCCGATTATATCGTTATCGGACGTCCCATCAGGGATGCCGCGGATCCGTCTGAAACGGCCATGCGCATTTCGAAAGAGATCGCCCAAGTACTCTGAATTGTGCAATATGGTGGAAAACTGCGGCTGCGGCTAAATAGCGCCCCATGTCCTGTACCCGATCACGAGCAGAATAACGACGGCTAATATCAGCGCAAAAAGCAACTGATCTGGTCTGAATTTTTTTATAGCCAATTTTTAAGCTCCCATCAAATTTGGTTAAGAATAAGCGATTTAAAGAATGAACAACACTTAGGATTCTTTTTTATTTTCTTGCATTTTTTTCTTGCATTATTTAACCTTGTTTTATATGCCATAAATTAAATAATTATTAAATGATTATTGTAAAATGAATGGTGACCTGTTTTGCGTGTAGGCTGGTTTATCAGATAACTTCAAAAAACTAACGGAGGTGGAAGCATAGCTATAAAGAAACGAAACATCAGACCCAG
>JAOZRC010000232.1 GCA_029940345.1 Desulfobacterales bacterium | reverse complement strand
ACAATCCGTAGTCAAGGGGAACGCTGAACTGCAAATATGTCGCAATCCCTTTTATATCAGGTAAATGATTTCCACAGAAATTAATTTTACTTAAATATACTAAATCTTCACTGTCGCAATCCCTTTTAAATCAGGTCAATGATTTCCACGAGTTGTTAGATTTCTAGAATCTGCAATCCTCTTATATGTCGCAATCCCTTTTAAATCAGGTCAATGATTTCCACCTGATAAAGCTGCTTTATGGATGAAAGAATCTAAAGGTGTCGCAATCCCTTTTAAATCAGGTCAATGATTTCCACCCAAAAAGTAAACGCGAACGCGTACGAAGATTGGATGTCGCAATCCCTTTTAAATCAGGTCAATGATTTCCACATGTATCAATGATTAATGATGATTGGTGTTGGAAAGATGTCGCAATCCCTTTTAAATCAGGTCAATGATTTCCACCATGGCTGGTAACAATGGCTTAGGACAGAACGAGATGTCGCAATCCCTTTTAAATCAGGTCAATGATTTCCACTCAAACGATATTTATATCGTTTGAGTGTTAAATGAATGTCGCAATCCCTTTTAAATCAGGTCAATGATTTCCACCTGAATGGGAACGTCCCAAGTGGACGTATCCAAAAAATGTCGCAATCCCTTTTAAATCAGGTCAATGATTTCCACAGCACCCTATTTTTTTTCAATTATTTCAGGCAGTTTAAACCCTGTTTGCGAGGTCCTCCTTTTTTGGCTCTTTTTTTGCATTGTTTTTTTCCCTTTTTGAAAAAGCAATATCAATATTTCAAATAAAATCAAGTAGATAAATTTTGCGAGGATCTCCCCCGTTTTCAGGGGGTTGCGAGGTTCTCGCAAATTTTAACGTTTTTCATTAAATTTAGCATAAGTTGAATTAATATCAAATAGTTAAGGAATGAACAATCAGGCGTGCAGGATAAATGGCGAATAGGGTTCGTTATTGATCACGGCCCGCTCCAATTGTTCGATCCTTTCCCGGATGACTTGTCGAAAATTGATATACTTTTCGGTTTTGGCATCAATGAAATCGGATGTCACAAATTTTTCATAGTTAGCCAGAAAGTTTTTTCTAGCTCTATCGTCCATAATAACACCTTTATCTTTTTTGGTAAACTGATTTGTTTTAATCACGCCCTTATTAATAAGGTATAGCACGAGGCGTTCAGCCACCGGACTTCGTAATTCTTCAATCAGGTCGCTGGCCAATGATTTGCGGCCATATTTGATTTCATGTAAAAACCCGATGTAAGAATCAAAACCGAAAGCTTCAAGCATGCTGCTCAGTTCGTTAAACACCATCATATAGGCAAACACTAACATCGCGTTGACCGGGTCCGGCGGTGGATGGTATTCCCGTTTTTTCAATTCGAAGCCGTTTAAAAGCAACTGGCCGAACGCTTTAAAAAAAATGCGGCTGGCATTGCCTTCGACGCCCCGCAGTTGTTCTGCACGAGTTTTGGAGGTTGCTTGTCGAATACCGGTCTTCAAACTTTCAATCGCTTTATTCAAATCGATATCAGGCTGGTTTCTCTGGTACCGGATCAGAAAAATGCGTTGATTTTTAATTTTTGCTTATACAAATGCCTGGCTGATTTTGATTTTAAATTCCGGGTCACGGTATCGGTTATGCTGGGCCATGCGGAGGTAAATGTTTTTAGTCAGTTCCGGTGCAAGACGATATTTCAGTTTGCCATACGTTGATAGAAAGGCGACTTCCACGCCTTTACCGGCCAGAAACCGATTTAATTCGATGTTCGATGTTGAAAGTTCGATGTTGGATGTTCATTTTTTTCATTCAGCATTTCAACTCCCAGTCACAATCGCCCCCCTCTAACAATGCCAAATATTTAATAGCCTTCCGGAGACTCCGCTGTCTGGGATGCACCTTTTTTCCATTCAACGTTGAATGTTGGAAGTTCGATGTTCGATGTTCATCTGTTCACTGCGCCCGCACACCTTTCATAAACTCAATCCATATCGGCAGTGCCGCTTTGGAGCCGGATTCGCCTTCACCAATGGGCGTTAACGTATCTCGTCCGACCCAGACGCCCACAGCCAGGAGATCATCAAAACCGATAAACCAGGCATCCACATATCCATTGGTTGTGCCGGTTTTGCCATACACCTCGCGGTTGAGCACCGCCGCCTTCCGGCCCGAGCCTTGCAAGATCACCGCTCTTAAAAGTGCTTTCAGATAGGCCCGTTCCTGATCACCCACAACCTTGGCGCCAGTGGAACGCGGTTCGGTTATGGTTAAGGTGTTGCGGTCAATAATACGATTGATTATGACCGGTTCCATACGGTTGCCGGTTGCAAAGGTCGCATATACATACACCAGTTCTGAAAGAGTGATTTCGGACGCGCCCAGGGCTGACGACAAATACGGTTTGATCTCACTGGAAACACCCAGTCGTTGGGCTGTTTTGATTACATTTTTAATCCCCAACCGGGTGGAGAGGTTCACGGCGGCGGCATTGTATGAATGCGCCAAGGCCCGTCTTAGCGTTACCGTTCCATGATACACGCCGGTGTAATTTCGCGGCGTCCAAGTCTGGTTGCTATCTGATATGTAGCTTGTTTCAACATCCTGAATCGTATCTCCCGGTTTATATCCCCGGTTCAGCGCTGTCAAATAGACGATGGGTTTAAAAGCGGAACCGGGCTGACGTTTGGCCTGGGTGACACGATTAAACTGGGATGTCCAGAAATCACGGCCTCCCACCATGGCACGGATGCGTCCGGTGGTTAACTCGACGGCCAGCAAGCCGGCCTGGAGACCTTTTTCACAACGCTTTTCCAGCTCGTCAAGGCCACGATGGACTGCTCTTTCGGCAATCTCCTGCATCTTGTAATCCAGCGTGGTGTAAACTTTAAGGCCTGAAGAAAACAGGCGGTCGCCCAATTTCGGTTCTAAAACAGTGCGGCAATAATCTGCAAAATAGGGCGCTTTATATTTGCGCCCGTGAAATTTTTCCGGCATCGGCGCTATCAGGGCTTGCTTATAAACGCCGTAATTGATAAAATCAGACGCTGCAATCTGTTTTAAAGCAAGGTTGCGCCGTTTAAGCGCTTTTTGGGGATTTTTATAGGGTGAAAATAGAGAGGGCGCTTTCAGCAATCCGGCCAACAGGGCGGCATCCGATATGCTCACTGCGGTGATCGGTTTGCCAAAATAGGTTTGTGAGGCCGCTTCGACGCCGTACGCCCTTGCACCGAAATAGGCCTGGTTGAGATACATCTCCAGGATGCGGTCTTTGGTATATTTTTTTTCAATTTTAAATGATAACGCAATCTCTTTGACTTTACGCGTGATTGTTTTGTCCGGTTTCAGAAAGAGCATTTTGGCCAATTGCTGGGTGATCGTACTGGCTCCCTGGGCAAACGACCGATCTTTCAAATCGGCAATGAGCGCGCCGCCGATTCGAACGATATCAATACCATTGTGTTGATAAAAACGGGTGTCTTCAACAGCGATAATGGCCTGCCTGACATGCGGCGGAATCTGGGCAAGTGGTGTGTAGGTGCGTCGTTGTATATAAAATTCGGTGAGAAGCACATTGTCCAGTGAGTATATTTTGGTGGATTGAAAGGGCGTGTAGTTCTCAAGCGCTTCGGTCGGGGGAAGTGTGGTGATGCAGGTGACAATATAACCGCCTATCAGCCCGATGGCCAGGATGAATAAAACCATCAGACATTTAAAAAACAGACGTATTGCTTGAAGCATCCGGTTTTTTAAAAAGGCGATGATAATGAGAATGATCGAAGGACGCGCCTGTCGTGCCAAATCCGCTATCTTTTCCGGGTCTATGGGATCCGGGAGGCAGAACAGACGTCGGAATTTCAAATCCTGCAACGGCCCGCAGACAGATTCTTCGGATTGCAGTATCACGGCTAAACGGAGTTTGCCGGCGCGCTCTTTTTGGGAAAAACGGGTTAAAAAGGGCATGAAAGCGGTCAGATGGCGACAAGTGTCAAGGATGACTACCTGGGAGGAACCATGTTCAAGCGCCACGTCCACATCTGCTAACGTCAGGCACTCATAAACCGTGACACCGCGTGCTTTCAGCGTTTCCGCAATGATACGGCCACGGATTTCATCCGGCGAATGAATAATGACTGTGCGAGGTCCCAAGGGCTGATTGGATGAGCCAATTAGATTCGGGGCAGTCATTTACCCGATTCGACGGATAAAATGTTTTGAAGCGCACCTCGCGCGGTGGTGAGTAACGGCTGTTTGGCAAGGATAATATCAGAAATGGAGACAGGCAGACGAATGGCATCCAAGGCCTGTTTAAATTTTTCCACTGCGCCCGGAGGCGCAGCCGCGCCGCCGCTAAGCACAAGCGGGATGCCTTTGCGAAGAAGCGGTATGCGGTCCGTCGATCCCAGTTGGGTTTGTAAACTTTTTGCCAGGATTCCAAAAAGTTGTTCATAATAAATGTGCAAACCGGTTTGGATTTTGTCCACTGGTGCTTTGGCGAGATTCAGTTGGAGTTCTTTAACGATACGGACTTTGCCCGGCGTTTCCCCCACCGCCTCAGCGGACATGGCGTCAATGTAATCGCCGCCTTTGCGGATGCTGTAGCTAACCACGGGCACCGCCAGATAGGCAAAACAGACATTGCACATGCCGCCCCCCAGACTGATGCCGATGCCGGTGTAGTTATTGGCCGCCAATTCGGACAGGACAACGGCCAGACCTTCATTCACGGATTCAGCCTGATAGCCCTTTTGTTCGAGATATTTTTTGATGATCGCTTCATGGTAAAAAATAGAAGCAGCGCTGTCAATCGGTTCACCGGGGACACTGAAACATATTTTCATGTTTTCAACCGGCGCATTCGAGATCAGTTTATCAAGCAGCCCTTTGATAATAAAGGTCGTATCCTCTTCCTTGGCGTTTAAAATCCCGCCGGCAATGGGTCGTTTGAGCTCACCACCGACAATATTGGCGAAATTTTCAGCCTGATACCCCAACGCATGAAGTTTGCCATTGGCTTTGACAAACATGCCGCCTTCATTTAGAAGGGCAATTTCGGTCATACGGGAATAAGAGAGCGTGTAAAAGGCATTCAATTGAACGCGCGTAATCTCGCGCTCTCCTCTTTTTTGCGCAACCACTATATTGGCTGTGCCGATATCAATGCCTAAGGGGCCTGTTGACAGCGGTTCACCAGGAATGCTCCCTTTAGACCTTTTGCTTTCATCAGACGGCAATTTTTCATTTATCGTATTCATCTGTCAATTCCTTGTTAGGTGTCAGTATTCGATGTTGGATGTTCATCTGTTCCTCGCATACTCCAGTTCACCGCAATCCCGACCACCAGTGCGACAAAGCCCATGAGCAAAAAAATAATCCCCCATTCGAATCCGCTTAACGTTTTTAACAACCGAATGATCAACGGCATATACTTGATAATTGCGGGCATCAACCCGAAAATCAACGGTAGAAGGGCGCAAGGCATCCGTAAACGCCAGGCGATCAGGAGTAAAAGCGCGGCAGTGATCAGGCTGACCGCCAGGTTCAACGGCGGCAACGGCCACTGTTGCCATCCGATGGTCTGGCAGGCAATATAAAATGCGCTGACAGCTCCCACGAACAGACGCGGTTGCGATCGCCGCCACGCCAAGTGTCCCAGGAAAAGCCCCACACCCAAAGCCGTGGGCGCAACTGCGGGCGGATTCCCAAATGCAACGGCGATAGCAACACAGCCGCCAATCCAGGCATGATGTTCTTTTTTATTAAACAGCGGTATAATGACTGCCAGCGGCGCGAATCGCACCAGACCCGGCAGTACGCCAAATAATTGATCCCAAACAATCAGATGATAGAAATAAAAACCGCACCAGAGCATCCAGGCAGCTCTTATCGATTTTCTTAAAACGGAATGCCCCCAGTCATCCAGTTCGACGGTGCATCGGATCAACGGACGCTTCTCAATCACTACCGATGCTAACAGGAGGCCGAACCAGATTGCCATTATCAAGATGGTCAGGTTTACAGATGCGCTCGGTCGCATTAAGTGCGGCACCACGGCAATGCCGCTTCCAGCCAGGGTGGGGATCACCCAAAACGCCCACGACGGCCTAAGTCTGAATGCATATACCAACGCGGTGATCTTAACGGGAATCATACCGCTCCACATCACTGCATATAAGAGGCTAACCGATGCCAATCCTTCGGTTTGCAGCGTACAATCAAACATAAAAAAGATGGCCAGCAGCCCCAGGATCACAGATGGTCGATATTGCGACGCGCCCCGGAACAACAGGGCCGCACCGGCAATTAAGATCAGTTCGTACACCTGCATCACGGCGCTGGTAAAGATATGACCCCGCTGCCAATTCAACTGGGGCAGTTCCCGGGTGATCAGGAACATGCCGAGTAAAACGCAAAGGGCGCTAAAAAAATAAAGCGGATTGTATTGAACAAACCAGTAGTGAAGCAGTTGACGTAATTGCTGTGATGATGAGGGTGTTGTTTTTTGCTGATTCATTTTAAACGCCTCTTGTTCCAGATGTCAGGGTATTGCTGCCGGACATTACACACTGAAACCTAATTCAACTCATGGCAAAAAAGAACCTGGGCATCGCAATGCGCCTGAGCCAGTTTAACCAGGTGGCGATGGTGAGTGAAAAAAATTATTTGGGTTTTGGCGCTCAATTCGGAAAATATGTCCAACGCCGCCAACGCTCTGGCGTCATCAAAATTGATCAAAACGTCATCCAGAATAAGCGGCGTGGGTTCGCTTGTTATCAGGCGCTGTTCGATGGCGGCCAGTCTGAGCGCCAGGTAAAGCTGATCGGCGGTTCCGCTGCTCATTCCATGCGTGGGTATTTTTTCGCCGCCCTTATTTATGATGGTAGCCCGCACGCCCATCAGAATAGGATTGTCTTTTTCATCATAATCCGGCACTAATCCTTTAAAGCGGTTTAACGTTAAATGGCTGAAAATCACACCGGCGCGTTTCAAAAGGGCACCTTGATGGGTTTCGCGATATTTTTCAATGGCTTTAAGTAAAACCGCAGACGCCACCCGCACCGTGGCATAGCGTTCCACGGCTTCGTTCAGCTCGGCCAAAATCGCTTGCGATTTTTCCGCCAATTCGGATGCATCTGTCCCACCGTCCATTGTTTCAAGCGTTTTTTTTTCACTGCCAATGGTTTGATCTGCCTGGGAGCGCTTTTCGTTGAGTTCGCCAATCTGTCGTTTGAGCACGTCTGTTTCAGCCGGCAGCGCATCGGCATCGGTCTGCGCGACATCTTTAATAAAAGTATGAATATCCGCACCGGCGCTATATTCAGCCAATTCATTTTCAAGGAGATCAATCCGGTCTCTGAGTTTGTATGCCAAAGCCGACCGGTTTTCAATTTCCGGAAGCGCCTCAACAGTTTCACCGCCAGCTTGACGCTGCAATTCTTCCAGCCTGAAAGTCATCTTGTCAATCGTTTTTTCTTCAGTAGTGATTCGTTTTTCAAGAGCACGACGCTGTTTCTCAAGCTCTTCACGCCGTGCTGCGTCCGTAAGCGCCTGATTCATCTGTTCCTGCAAAATAGCGGCCGTCTCATCCGGCGGTTTGAAATTATTTTCATTGACGTCATCGGCCAATATTTCGATTGAGCCTTGTAGGGGCGGCATATTTGTAGAAAGACGGCTGTACAGTTGAGCGACTTGCTCTTCAAAATTATGTGCATCCGCCTGTATTGACTGAATACGGCCCTGAATGACGCGCGCTTTATCCATCC
>JAOZRC010000930.1 GCA_029940345.1 Desulfobacterales bacterium | reverse complement strand
GGTGGTTAATAAATTTTACTGTCTAAATGACGAAGAACTTATGACTGCCGAGTTATGAAATAACTCGTAATTTAAAACTTGTAACTTTTTAACTCGTCAGTCATAAGTTCTTGTAACCTACTGAAATTATTGATATTTTAAAAATGGCTGCCTGATATTAATTTCCTATTATTTCAGATAGTTAATAAAACTTGCTGTCTAAATTACGAAGAACTTATGACTGTCGAGTTTTTAAGAATAAATAATATTGTGCTGCAAAGGTGCGCAATCCCACTTTCCCGGCTTGGGAAGAATATGCTGACTGGACACTGTTCGCCAGAACAGGTCGGGTTTAAGTTCGCGCAATTTCCCATCATCCGGCGGCCGGGACGGATCTGTGCGTGAATAGACGGCTCTGAAAAGACATATACCACCTTCATCTCCAGGAACAACAATATAGTTATTGTGAAAATCATCAGGCGAAAGGCCGTTGTCTGCGGCGGCTTTATCAATATCTTCGTCAGTCACTTTTAAGAGAACAGTTTTGGATACATTGATTTCGGAAATGCGAAAAAGTGTTCTTGATTCACTGCTAGCGGCGTACACGGTATGGATACATGGGATTTTTTTTAAATATTCGGCGGCAACAATCGCAGCCGTACGGCGCCCCCCCGCCATAAGTTGCAAGCCGTAATATTCAAAGAATTTTTTTTGCATATCCTCAGCATATTTATCCCCTTTCTCATACAGATCCTGGGAAACATAACGCAGGCTGATGGCCAGCTTTTCAGCCGCATCGGCAATTGGCCAATCAATGCGGACATGATAATGTGACAGGCAATAGCGTGTTGAACTTCGCAATTCCGCATCTTTTTGTATTAAAAGGGCATAATCCACCGGGAGAAGGGTATTTAAAAAAGTCGTAAAATGAACCGAGTCTAAAAATTTAAGGTTGCGATCAAATTTACCCGATAGTGAAAGTGTTTTTGACCGAAGCAAATTCGCTTTGGTAGTTTTATTGTCTTCCAGGAAGCGGATATATTTTTTATGAACCGGCGGAAGACCATCTTCCAGGAAAAGAATAATAAAGGCGTTATGCTGTTCATATTCAACATCCGGTATGCGGGCCCGGGGCTTTAATTCCCGCATTTCGACAAAAGGATAGTTTATTTTATTTTCAATAAAATTGTTGTAGGAGTCAATTAAGGCATACTGAAATAAATAGTGATCCAAGTCATCTCTTAAAAGCTCGTAATAAGATCGTCTGAGCTTGTTTGCGAGACTTAGGTCTTCTCTTACACACCAATAAGTCAATTCAGTCTCCAATGCCGGGCGGTTGAGTTGATTTCACCACTCTGGCTGGCAGGTTGATTATGTTATGGGATTAATTCTGGTCGATCAGATTGTCACTTGACACCCATTCACCGCAGGTGCGAAAAATTATGAAAATCGGGTGCGTTGCGTTCCCGCACAAGCGTATGGGAATAGGAAGCCGGAATTTATTGCTTATCATAATAATAAAATTAGACAAATACACTATTTGGGTGGCAACGTCAAGCACTATCGAACATGGAATATGAAACATCGAACATCCAACATCGTATATTGAAACCTGGATATATACTAATCCAATTTGGGTTTTTCCAAAATAAAGGAGTGCAAACTTCAGTTTGCGTGTACCACCCAGAAAAACCAAAATTGGAATACTATAGTTGTCAGATTCTGCTTTGTTCTGGCACAAAAATTGCCTCCCTACCAAAACAACCGTTTTGGGGATAATATGCCAGAAATTGTTAGTCAGAACGGCATGATATAGCCATATGCAATTGAGGACAAAAATCATGCCAGAACAAACCTAAATCCGATGACTATAGCAATGTGTGAGTTTCAGTTTGTGTGTGTCTGGGAAAAGCCAAAATCACAATGCCGAAAAAAATGACAATTTCCGATAAAAGCGATGTTTTAAAATTGACAGCTTAATGGTTCACTGTGTATAAACAAATTTTCGTAAATTCGGCTTTATAGCGTTTATCGCTCCTTTTTCGGATATTTATAGGCGGCAAGGTCATAATTGGTGATTTTAAATGTGTCGTATCTTAAAAGCTATAGATTTTGGTGTC
>JAOZRC010000929.1 GCA_029940345.1 Desulfobacterales bacterium | reverse complement strand
CATGGTCTTCCTGATCCTGGACGTGACCTGCGTGCTGCGAAAGGTCGATTGAAGGACTACTTACCCACTATTGCCTGGAAGGAACGGGTGTTTTCGCCTTCTGATGTGAAGTTGGTGGAAACCATCGCCGGGCACATTGCCGCTGCCATTGATAATGTCCACCTGCTTGAGGAAGCGAAAACGGCCAGGGAAGAAGCCGAGAACGCCAGCAGGATCAAGGGCGAATTTTTGGCCAATATGTCCCATGAAATACGGACGCCCATGAATTCGGTACTCGGCTTTTTAGAACTCAGCCTGGATGATCCGTCTCTGTCGGAATTTCAGCACAAAAATCTTGCAACGGTGCATGGCTCCGCCAAATCGCTGCTCGCGTTGATCAATGATATTCTTGATGTCAGCAAACTGGAAAGCGGTAAGCTGAAATTGCAAAACGATTCATTTGAACTTAAAAAACGAATAAGGGATATGCTGAAAACGCTTGAATTCAAAGCGTGGGAAAAGGGACTTGCCATATCTGTCGATATTCATCCGGATCTTCCTTTATATTTTATCACGGACACGGTGCGATTAAGACAAATTCTGATCAATCTTGTGGGAAATGCCGTCAAGTTCACCGAAAAAGGCCGTGTCGATGTGAGTGTCGCCCCTTGGAAGGAGGAAGATTTTCTGCATTTTGCCATTTTCGACACCGGCATCGGGATTGCACCGGAAAGATTGGACACACTTTTCGAATTTTTTACCCAGGCTGACAGTTCCACTTCCCGGAGGTACGGCGGCGCCGGACTTGGCACAACAATTTCCAAGCAGCTTGTCGAACTCATGGGCGGACGGATCTGGGCGGAAAGCGAACTCGGAAAAGGCAGTGCATTCCATTTCATCGTGCCCATGAAAGCCACGGCTCAAATTCCGGATCAAACCGGATACCGTCCGAACCGGAAATCGTGTTCCCCGTTGCGGCCCTGTTTCAGAATTCTGCTGGCCGAAGATATCGAACAAAATATCAAATTGATAAAAATTGTACTGGAAAGGCGGGGTCACACGGTTATCGTTGCCAGGAACGGTTATGAGGCCGTGGAGGCCTTTCAACGGGATGGGAATTTCCACGCGATCCTGATGGATGTCCACATGCCGAAAATGAACGGCCTGGAAGCTACCAGGAATATCCGTGAGATGGAAAAAGAGGTTCGGGTCGCCATTATCGCGCTGACTGGAAGCATGATAAAAATGGAGAAGGAATCCTGCCTTAAAGCGGGTATGGATGCTGTCATCGGAAAACCTGTCGATTTCAACGAACTCATTGCCGTTATGGAAAAACTCGTTCCCGAAGATAAGAGCAAAATCCCGATGAACAAAGGAAATGGCATTCCCAACTCAGCACTTATCCCACCGGATTCAGTACTTAACACGTATCCTATTTCAGGCGTCAATGTAAAAAAGGGGCTCCAAACATGGGGTGACCCCAAGGCCTATTGCGATGCGCTCATCCGGTTTTCACACGATTATCATAATACCGTCGGTAAGCTAACCGATCTGCTTGAACGAGGTGACATGGACGGTGCCCACGGCTTGGCACATGCATTAAAGGGCGTTTCTGGCAACCTTTCCGTGACGGATGTATTTACGGCGGCCCAAAAAATCAATAACGCCATCATAAGGGAAAAATCAGATGACGCCATAGCGCTGGTCCCGAGCCTGAAAAATGCGCTGGATCCATTTTTGAGTTCCGTTCGCCAACTTGAACCGGAAACGGAAGAGGAAAACGTGCCCATAAAGGAATTCGATCCGGTTCATATTTCGGAATTGTTAAAGAATATGCTTGATGTTATTGATCAGTATAACCCGGCGGTGGTCAAGCCGTTTTTGTCGGAACTGTCAGAATATCTTCTTTCTTCGCAGGTGGGTCCCATTCAAAAGTATGTAAACCGGTTTGAATTCAAAAATGCCAGGGAAGAAACTTTGAAACTGGCTACGGCTTTGGGGCTTGATCTATCAGCTGGTTTTGCAGAAAAGAATCGCTCAATTTGGGCTTGATCATAACTTCGGCTATTTGCTGGATTGTAACGCATTCTTTTAGACTGCGTCATCACTCCGCGACTCCTA
>JAOZRC010000231.1 GCA_029940345.1 Desulfobacterales bacterium | reverse complement strand
GTCTGTTACAGCAGGCCACTGACTGTGTCCAATAAAAACAGATTATTATAGTCTTAGCTTGACGCGCATGCCCTTCAGGGCGCTGCTGTCATTACCATTCATGAACCTGGGACGGTTCAGGCATGAATCCTGTCCGAATATGGAACAACACCGGACGCGTTGTTTTTACAGACATCGACGCTCCGGACTTGCGCCTCGCCTATCCCGCCAAAGATGCGCGTGACACCGTCAATGTCTTAAAAAACCCAAAAAGGCGGCCTTTATCGGGATGTGGCTGTCAAACTTCTTGCTGATCCGGTTAAAAATGCAGTGACAGGCGGTTTGGAATGGATTGAGCGTGAAGTGACATCTAAAGATATCGCTATGGTTTTCTTTGCCGGCCATGGTGTCAACGATCGTAACGGCAATTACTATTTTTTACCGGCTGACGCCGATCCAGAAAAACTGAAAAGTACATGTGTCCCCTATCATACGATCCGTAACACGGCCGCCAACTTACCCGGCAAAGCGCTCTTTTTCGTTGACACTTGCCACTCAGGCAATATCATGGGCAATCAGCGTCGGGGGAGCATGGTGGAAATTGATAAAATCGCCGCCGACCTGGCTTCCGCTGAAAATGGGGTGGTCGTATTCGCATCTTGCACGGGACGCCAGTATTCAATCGAAAACGACAAATGGAAAAACGGCGCATTTACCAAAGCGCTGGTTGAAGGGCTTGCCGGACAAGCGGATTACACCGGTGACCGCAAGATCACGATCATTGAATTGGACCTTTATTTGTCAGAGCGGGTCAAAGTCCTCACACGCGGTGCCCAAACGCCGGTGACTGCCAAACCCAAGACCGTTCCGGATTTTTCTGTTGCTGTGAATTAAGGCAGGTGAAGATAAACCGATAACCCGCAATCGACAACATTTTTTCCTTGACAGTTGCAAAAAATCTCTGTTAAAAAAATGAATGATCATTCATTTAATATTTATTTAATTTAAAGGGGCTTTCAGATAATTAATTTCAATCTGAACGTCTGTAACAACCAAAAGGACACGATAATGACAACAGCATTGATCTCTCCGGCCCAAGCGTGGGTATTTTTTATACCGACCTGGATTTTTTCGCTGCTCATCCCGGTAATCGGTATGGCGGTATTCACCTATATTATTGTACTCAGGCTTGCACCCTTATTTCGAGCTGCGCCGGATCAGCGCACCGACCAACCCTTAAAACGAATTGGCAACGTACTTAAACTTTGGCTGGTGCAGTATCGCCAACCGCGCTATATGCTTGCCGGCGTGCTTCATATCATGATATTTGCCGGTTTTCTGATTTTAGCGATGCGATCAATGTCAATGGTGCTGATTGGCCTGTCGGAAGATTTCGTTTTGCCCGGTCTGGGTGGTGAATTTGGGCACTTTTACACCATTTTTAAGGATTATGCCGCCACAATGGTGCTGGCAGCCTGTATTATTGCGGCGATAAGGCGCGTTTTTATTAAACCGGCTCGATACGCCGTTCCTGCAAAATACGGGCATGACCACACGGCCGAAGCGGTGTTTGTGTTGGGCTTGATTTCAATTTTAATGCTTTCAGAAAGCCTTTTTGAAGCCACTGCAATGGTTGCCGAAACCCAAACGGGTTCGCAAGCCGCTTTTGCTGCGCCGCTGACTTTAGTGTGGTTTTTTAAATTGATGCTGCTGAACGCTTCTATCAGTGCATTGCAATCAATGCATCTCATTGCCTATTATGTCCATGATCTGACCTTTTTCTTTTTCCTTTGCTTTTTGCCTCTCGGTAAGCATTTCCATGTGATTACGTCGGTACTTAATGTCTATTTTATGAGGATGCAAAAAGGCACTATCAAACCGGTTCGATGGGGTGTATCCGATGAACAATTAGACGATCTAGAATCTTTCGGCGTCAAAAAACTGGAAGATTTCACTTGGAAACATCTGCTTGACTTTTATTCTTGCGCTGATTGCGGTCGTTGTTCGGATCAATGTCCGGCCAATGCCGCCGGACGCCCCCTCTCGCCGCGCTTTATCAGTATCAAGGGGCGTGATCTGATATTCAAAACGTACCCGCTTAAAACCGGAAAAATTCATAACAGCGAACCGTTAATTGGCTCGATTTATGAGGAGGATGAAATTTGGTCCTGCACCACCTGTGGCGCCTGCGAGCAAGAATGTCCCCTCGGTATTGAATATATTGATAAAATTGTTGATTTGCGCCGCGGTTTGGTGGAGGATGGGGACGTGCCTCAATCTTTGCAAAAACCTTTGCGCGCTTTGGAAAAACGAGGCAACCCTTATGGCAAAATGGAAAGAAAACGGGCGGATTGGTCCAAAGCCAAAGAGTTTAAAAAAGACTGCCAGGTAAAAGTTCTGGACAAAAAAACATCGGCGGATACGCTTTACTTTGTTGATAGCATCACCTCTTATGATGATAGAATGCAACAGATCGGACAGGCTACCGCCCGTGTGTTGCAAGCAGCCGGTATTGATTTCGGTATATTGGGCAAAGCGGAGAAAGACAGCGGCAACGAAATCCGCCGTTTTGGAGAAGAGATGCTTTTCCAGGAAATGCGCACCCAAAATACGGAAGCCATTTTAAAAGCGAACGCTAACCTGATAATCACCGCCGACCCTCATGCCTTGAATGCGTTGAAAAACGACTATCAAGGTCTTCCGCCGGTGAAACACATCAGCGAGATAATCGCGCAAAGCCTGGCAAATGGAAGTTTACAATTAAAACCGGTTGAAGATACTGGCAAGGTTTACACTTATCATGATCCGTGTTACCTGGGACGCCATAATGATCTTTATGATGCTCCGCGCATGGTTATTGATGCGCTTGAAGGCGTTCAACGCGTTGAAATGGCAAAATTCAGGGATCGCTCATTTTGTTGTGGTGGTGGTGGTTTAATGCTTTTTTATGAGCCCGAAGAAGATGAAAGAATGGGAGTTTTAAGAGTTCGGATGGCTGATGACGCCGGCGCTGACGTTATTGTCACGGCATGTCCTTTTTGTTTAGCCAATATTGAGGATGCTATTAAAGTGGCCGGTATGGAGGGCCGTATGGAAGTGATTGATCTTGCCGAATTGGTTGACAGGCATTTAGTTTGAAATTTGAAATTGGCATTTGTTTAAAAAATAGGGCTTGGTCATAACTTTAGCCATTTACTCGTTCCCACGCTTCGCGTGGGAACGAGTAACGAGTAATGGGGAAAATGAGTGGCCGAAGATCTGACCAAGCCCAAAAAATAAAGCAAAGCCCTTTCAATTTCAAATCTTAAATCAGATATTTTAACAGGAGGAAAATAATGGAAATTTTAGTATGTGTTAAGCGGGTTCCGGATCCCGCCGAAAATGAAATCGAACTTAACAGTGCCGGCAACGACATCGAACAGGATGATCTTGTTTATTCAGTCAATGAATGGGATAATTACGCTGTCGAAGAAGCGATTCAGATTGTTGATAAAATTGGCGGCAGTGTTACTGTTGCCAGCGTGGGTGATGAAGATGCCGAGGAGGTTGTACGACGCGAAATGGCGATGGGAGCGGATAAAGGTCTTTTGCTTTCTGACGATGCCTTTGAAAATTCTGATGGTAAGGGAATTGCCACTATCCTGAAAGCGGCCGTTGAAAAGGGAAACTATGATGTGATTTTCACCGGGGCTTTGGCCGACGACGGCGCCGCCCAGATCGGAGGAATGCTTGCCGCCATGTTGGATTGGCCGTATGCTTCTTTGGTCAATGTTATCGAAGCAGATGACAGTAAAACGATTAAGGTGGGACGTGAAATCGAGGGCGGTAACCAGGAAATGAACGACATTGATCTGCCTTGTGTTCTTTCAATCCAAACCGGTATCAATGAACCGCGTTATGTTGGCATTCGGGGAATTCGCAAGGTTGCATCCGTTGAAATTCCCCAATTAGGCGCTTCCGACCTGGGAATCGATCCTGACACGGTGGGAGCCAAAGGCGCGAAAGTGAAACGGGTGGACTATTTTATGCCCGAACTAGGTGAAGGGGCTGAAATCTTGGAGGGAAGTACCGATGAGATTATCGCAGAATTGGTCGAACGGTTAAAGGCCAAAGGAGGGATTAAATAATGTCTAAAGAACTTTATATTTATGTTACCCATAAAGATGGCGCTCCTGATGATTCCGCCTCAGAGTTGATTGCCGCTGCTGGCAAAATTGATCCGGATGCGTCTGTAACAGCAATTGTAGCGGGTTCCGGAGATAACGTTGACACCGTTTGCCAAACTATCGTCGCTTCAGGTTCAACTGTTTTTAAAATTGTGAATGAAGCGTTGGCATATCCCAATGCTGAAATTATTAGAAAGGTGCTGGTTAATATCCTTCCGACGGATGCGATTATACTGATTTCCCACGACACGTTCGGAATGGATTTAGGTCCGGGGCTTTCCATAAAACTTGATGCCGCATTTGTATCTGATGTGATTGATTTTGAAGGGGCTGAAGGCGACAATCTGAAAATTATTCGCCAGGAGTTCAGTGGCCAGGTTTACACGCATGTACTCTGTGATATCTCCGCAGGAGCGGTTATAAATATTCGTCCGGGCGCTTTTAAAGCCGATGAGAATCTGACCGGCAAAGGTAAGGTAATCGACAAATCCGGAGACGCTAGTGATCTGACCTCTGGTCGTCGTTTCCTTGAAGTTGTTGAAGCTGAAGCTGGGGAAGTCGATATCACCGCCGAGGATGTACTTATTTCCGTGGGGCGCGGCATTGAAGATGAAGATAACATGGAGATCATCTTTGATCTGGCCAAAGTGATGGGGGGTGAAGTGTCCTGTTCACGGCCGATTGTGGATGCCAAATGGCTTGAGAAATCACGCCAGGTTGGTACATCCGGGCAGACGGTCAAACCCAAGGTGTATCTGGCGTTAGGAATCAGTGGGTCTTTTCAGCATCTTGGCGGGCTTAAAGGGGCACCTTTTGTTGTCGCTGTCAATAAAAATGCCAATGCGCCTATTTTTCAGGCGGCCGATGTGGGCGTTGTTGCAGATATTTTGGATTTTATACCTGAATTGACTGAAAAAATCAGTGAAATCAATTAAATCAGTTCATCGCAGATTTTCTCGAAACATCCGATAACGCGATAAAGTGCGGGATGGCTGAATTAAATATTAATTCAATATATTAACTGTCCACTATTTCTTGAAAATCTGCAAAAGGCTGACGGATGATGCGTTTTAAACTCTTTCCTGGCGTATGAATCTGGCGCATTTTCAATAACTATTTTCGGAAAAGTACCGTAAACACTGGATTTTTTATTGACATGGCCAATATCCTCTTGTATTTAGCTTATTAGTTTAGGCAACAGAGTCGAATAACGATAAATATTTTAAAAGGGGGAGACAGATATGACAAAAGCGGATTTAGTTCAAAAAATTGCCGACGATTCGAATATTTCAAAAATGGCGGCTAACTTGGCTTTAAATTCATTTTTGGACAATGTGACGAAAGAGTTGAAAAAAAAAGAGGGCAAGGTAACATTGGTTGGATTTGGAACGTTTACCAAGGTAAAGCGTAAAGCCCGGCAGGGTCGCAATCCTCAAACCGGTGCTCCCATTAAAATCAAGGCTTGCAATGTCATCAAATTCAAGCCCGGTAAGAATTTGCGGGAAACCATCGCCAAATCAAAATAAAGGGAATCCCTTTTAATATATACATCAGGTTACTGTGGCCAAATAATTTCCCCATATCAAAGGGGGAAGTTATTTAGGCACAATTTCAAGTTAACATTCTATATACGTTTACATTCAGATATTCATCTGATTTTAACCCCGATCTAAAATATTTCTAAAACCTTGGGTTGGACCCGCATTAGCAGACGTTGGCATATTACAACATGCCTCCTGTCTATAATATCGTGCTAAATCCTTAATCGGGTGTTTATCTGAAAGAATAAATAAACGAATGTTGACGAAACGTATCAGTCGGTGCTCTTGGAAATAGCCGATGGTATAGGTATTCTAATAGCGGATATCAAAGCCCTTCAATTCGGCTTTATCTTTTTCCCATCGAACATCGACATCGGAAACGTGCGCATAGGGTGAGCCTGAATAGCACCACTTTATGGCAGCCTGGACACCTTCCAAATTTCCCTGGAAAACGGCTTCGACCGTTCTATCTTTTCTATTGCGGACCCATCCGCAAACCCCTGATTGATCCGCCATCTTTTTTGTTTCCGCTCTGAAAAAGACACCCTGCACCTTACCACTGATCTTTACATAAGCATTTACTTTTTCAGTCATTGTAATTCCTTTAATCGCTAAAAACCATTTTTAACTTTAAGTTGTGTTGCTGGCAGTGGGGGTAAATAGTGATGAAAGTCAACATCGTTAATGTAATAAATATCGGTTTTACGCATTAAATAGATATCTCCGTCAATCAGTGACGTCGTCAAAATCACTTCACTATGTGGCAGGCCTTTGGTAAAACGGCCTGACAAAGCATCGCCAATTGCGGCTGCGCCAATAACGACGCCTGTCACCGCCGCCGCTTGAACACCAGAAGTGCCATATTCAAATGCTTCTCGAAGCACCCAAACACTGCCTGCCAATGCGGTTGCCGATGCTGACAGAAAACCAGGCGGAAGCCGAGTCTGGCGATCTTCGACATGATATAACAGTTGTGCTTTGTATCTTACCATTAATGAAGCTTCTCTTTTTTCAGCTAAAATCTTCAAACCGCTATTTACCAGTCTGGTCTTAAGAAAATCGTGGAAACCTACACCATACGGGCTGTTTATGAAATCAACATATACAGGTTCGCCCTGACGCCCTGCATGAGTAAGGGTTTGTTGGGTCTGTTTGGCGACATCTTGAGCTAAAATGTCCCAATGATGCGCTGCTTGCATTTTTTGCTGGGTGCTGTACTGATATGTAACTGGAACAGGGGTCTGGGTCATGCATCCCGTAAGCATGGTCAATAAGGTAATGAAGATAACGCCAATCCATATTCTTTGATATATGAAAAAATTCGCTTTTTTAGGGTTCATCGTAAGCATCCTTTGTATTTTGAACGAGTTCATACACATCACTGTCACTTTCCAATTTGAAATCGCTGCTGGAGACAATAAGATTATCGCTGACGCGTACAATACGCGCTGAAGCATATACCGAGGCTCCCCCAACCGAGTACGTGCCGACGATTACATAATGGGCGTTAAATTGCTCGCTGATGTTATCCGATTTGCGGGATAAAATGAATTCACCGGTGCGTTCTTTGATAAACAAGGAATCCCGGCTTAATTTAATTTCGACAACACTATATCCTTTTTGGGACATACGCGAAGCGATCTGTTCAGCTAATAAACGCCCCAATGTGCTGGATTCCTCCAAATTATCGATATTGGCAAAACTGGTCACCAAAATCGGCATTGTTTTGGAAATATTAATGGATAAATTTTCAATTAAAACATCAGTGGCTTTGTAGCTTATGTCGATAATATCTTGCTTCTCTTCACTGTATTCAGGGGATCGGTACTGATAATTTTGAACACATCCCATCAAAACCAGCAAACCTGTAATCAGACCTAATTTTAGTTTAAACATAACAGGACTCCGCATTAATCAATAATTTAGTTTAATATTTATTGCATCCTTTTATCGTATTAATAAGCAACCCGAAGAGACAGGTTCACTCAGAGCCTGTTTAAAAAGTCTTAAATCGGCTGAAAAAGCGTGAGAGCGGCTCTGATTTCCACAAATTTTATGGCAATAGGCCGGCTATTCCCTTAAAATTTGCGAAAATCAGCCCT
>JAOZRC010000003.1 GCA_029940345.1 Desulfobacterales bacterium | reverse complement strand
CTACAACTGCTGCGAAAAAGGCAGGGCGTGAACGGTTACACACACACATGTTTACCTTTTATCTCGTCCGTTCAGATAGTTAATCATTGTCCAAGACTTCACGCAACTTAGCGGCCAGTATCTTTGCGGAAAATGGTTTCTGAATAAAGTTAAGGCCCTCTTCAATCACACCGTGATGAGCGATCACTTTACCGGTGTAACCGGACATGTAGAGCGCCTTTAAATGCGGTCGCTTCACGGCAGCCTGGATGAACAACTCCGTGCCGTTCATTTCGGGCATGACCACGTCGGTAAGCAGAAGATGCACCGGGCCGTGGTGCGACGCCAAAACCGCTAACGCTTCGGTGCCGCTCTCCGCCATGAGGACTGTATATCCCCGCCGTTTGAGAATGGCATTGGCAAGCTTACGCACCTGCTTATTGTCCTCGACCAGTAGGACGGTTTCGGAGGCGCGCAGGTCTCCATCCTCTTTTTTACTGGTTTTCACTTCGATATGGGCGTCCTCGGAGACTGGCAGATAGATTTTAAAAGTCGTGCCTTTCCCAGGTTCGCTGTAAACCCAGATATTGCCTCCGTGTTGTTTGACGATGCCGTAAATCGTGGCAAGTCCCATGCCGGTGCCCTGCTCGCCCTTGGTGGAAAAAAACGGTTCGAAAATCAGACTGCGGGTCTCGGCATTCATACCGCAGCCGGTGTCACTGACTGCCAGCATGACATATAAGCCTGGCTTAACTCCCGGACGGGACGCCGCGTATTCTTTATCGAGTTCCGCCATGGCGGTTTCCAGGGTCAGCCTGCCCCCTTCGGGCATGGCGTCCTGGGCGTTGACGGCCAGGTTCATGATTACCTGCTCAATATTGCCGATGTCTGCCTGAACGGTTCGGATGCCAGGCGATAGGATGATCTCGATTAAGATATCTTCCCGGATGGTGCGTCGCACCAATTTTTTAAATCCTCTGATGATTTTATTCAAATCCAATGTTTTGTATTCCAGGCTTTGTTTACGGCCGAAGGCAAGAAGCTGACGCACCAGGTCGCGAGCCTTAAAACCGGCGCTCACGATTTGGCTGACGGATTCCCGACGCGCATCTTTGGGGCTAAAATCCTCCATCAGCATTTCGCCATACCCCAGGATAGGGACGAGCAGGTTGTTCAGGTCATGAGCTACGCCGCCAGCCAATCGGCCGATAGCTTCCACCTTCTGAGCCTGGCGGTATTGATCCTCGATCCGGGCTTTTTCCTTCTCCATTCGTTTGCGCTCGGTGATATCGATTACAGCCCCTTCCAAATAATCTTTATCCGGATAAGCTTTCACTGAAATAGAAAAGGTGACATCTCTGCCATCGTGAAGTGTCAGGTCTGCTTCGAAACCGTGTGCTTCACCATCCTTTCTGAGTTTTGAGGCAAGTTCTCTCCACTGGCGGGGGGTTCGATATAGATCAATGGCGCGCACTTTCCCGACAATTTCTTCAATCGGGAGACCTTGCTGTTCCGCGGCTTTGGAATTTATTTCAATAAACGTTCCATCGGATATTCGAATCCGGAAAAGTCCTATCAAGGCATTGTCAAAGAAATTTTTATAGCGCTCCTCGCTTTCCCGCAGCAATTCCTCGGCCCGCTTGCGTTCGGTGATAAAGCGAGCCTGTTGCACATTCTGGTAGGCGGTGTTGGACAATTGGTTGGCCAGGGTGAACAGCGCCTGGGAAACCTGCCCGAATTGTTCGCGAGACATGGCGGGTACTTCGCGGAAGGCCTTGATGAAGGCCTCTTCATCAGTTTGAATTTCACGGGCATATTCGCGCATTTTATCCTCGGTCTGAGTATCGCTTCGCACCTGGCCTATAAGCCAGTTGGCGATGTGTCTGCCACCGACCGAAATTCCCGCACCTGCATCCCAAAGCCCGCCGCTCATGCATGGTTGGATGATAGGTCCTTCGGTATTGTAGCTGCCAAGCCGGGCGTCGGACTTGTAGCAGTTGGCCAGCCCCTTTTCCGTCTTGCGAATGATGTCGTTACATAGCCGACAGAAATTGCTTGACCGCGTGATGGGCGTCCCGTCCGTCCGCGTGATAATAGATGCCACGCCAGTGGCATTGGCGAAGTCATCCTGGAGGCGCTGGATATCGTCCAAATGGAAAAGTTCTTCAAAAGAGACACCACCGGAACCATCCAATGGCGAGGTCAGTGCATCAATTCGTTTCTCCTGCAATCTTTCAATCCGTTTAAGCTCGGTGATCTCCACCACGCTGCCAAGGAAATATGACGGTTTAGCATCTGCGTCGCGAATAAGGTTGGCGTCCAATATTCCATAAACGGATGTACCTGATTTGTGGATAAAGCGCTTTTCCATGCGGTAATGTTCGATTTCACCCCTGGCCAACGCTTCCTGCTTACGCAGGTTGTCATCCAGTGTCTCCTTTCCGGTGATATCACTCAAATGTTTGCCAATCAATTCGTCCTCTTTGTAACCCAGCATCTGGCAATACGCTGTGTTGGCGTGTTCAATTCGGAAATCCATCGATACACAGGCAATCCCCACGGCTACATTCTGATATATCTTTCGGAAGCGCTCTTCACTCTCTCGCAGGGCATCTCCCTGTCGTTTACGACCGGTGTTGTCCTTGGACGAACATACAACATGTTCGACCTCCTCATTTTTCTTGAGTTTGGGCGCTTTCAGGATAGAGATTAGCCACCGTTTAAAGGCTGCCACCGGATTTTTTATAATAAATTGTTTCGGATCATTGTCTGGTTCAATCATGATGCGTTCCTCCGATGATAATCATTTCTGTGAAATCCGTGTTTCATCTTCATGCGCTTTCCCCGTTTTTCCAGCGGATGATGGCGAAACACCAAGGGCTTTTACCAAGGAATGGGGACAAAAAAATTACCCATTTTCAGAAGAGGAGTGCAAACTACAGTTTGCGTCACAGCACCGCAAACTGTGGTTTGCATTCCGGAATGGGGAAGTTATTTCGTCCCCGTTGCCAAGAGATGCTTTAGCGTCCGTTCAGTCCCTCTTTCCATCAATAACGTTTCGTACGGTTTCCGAAAGTTTGTTTATGGTCACCGGTTTTTGGATATAGCCATCGATGCCGTGTTTACCGCTGCTTTCCAGTGAAATGGTTTCATTGTAACCGGAACAGATAATAATTTTGATCCCGGTTCTTAGCGCTTTCATTTTTTCCGCCAGTCGGAGGCCGGTCATTTTCGGCATGGTCATGTCAGTGATAACCAGATCGAATTGGTCAGGAGAACCGGCAAAAACTGATAAGGCCACATCCGCCTTATCAGTTGCCGTTACGTGATAACCCAATAATTCAAGCATCTCCTTCTCAATCGACACGATATCCAGCTCGTCATCCACCAGCAAGATTCGTTCATTGCCTCCTAAAGGGCTGGATTCAGATTTTTCCCGATTGACATTGTCATTCCCGGCCGCAACCGGCAAATACACAATAAATTCTGTACCCGCGCCCACCTCACTATTTACTGAAATCGCTCCCTTATGGCTTTTAACAATACCATGCACTACGGACAGACCCAGGCCGGTCCCCTTACCTTTCTCCTTGGTAGTGAAATAGGGATCGAAGATGCGAGTCAGGTTTCCAGGCGGAATCCCGCAGCCAGTGTCGGAGACAATCAGTTTTACATATTCACCCTGCGTCAGTTGGGTCGTCACCATCGCTTCGCCTTCAATTTTCACAAATGTCAAAGATATTCCAAGCATTCCGCCGCTTGCAATCATCGCCTGGTAAGCATTGGTGCATAGATTCATAAGGACTTGGTGTATCCGGGTTTGATCGCAAAGTACCATTGATTGTGTATCAATGTGTTTTCGAATTTCGATAGTGGATGGGATGGTGGGACGGATCAGTTTTAATACCTCATCGAGTATCAGATCCATTCTTACGGGTGCGGTTACTTGTGCTTCAGCACGGCTGGACGCCAATATCTGCGCTACCAGTTTGCGGGCGCGTTTTCCAGATTTGCTGATCGCTTTAAACTTGTTCCTAGCCGGATTATCTGGGCTAAGACTCATATAGCCAAGTTCGGCGTAACCTAGAATAGCCATAAGAATATTATTGAAGTCGTGGGCGATGCCGCCGGCCAGGGTGCCGATGGCTTCCATTTTTTGCGACTGGCGTAACTGCGCTTCGATTTCCAGGTCATGGGTGATATCCCTTGCAATACCGAACACTGACTCATTGTCCATAGGCACTGTGCTGAGCATGGCGATTCGGTAGGTGTTGTCCGGCCTGTGATAGGTTACCGTCCCCAGTTCCATAAATATATCGTCATCGGCAATATTCTTGAGTCGTTCGGCCGCCTTTTCCGGCGTAACATCCCAAGTGGTCAGACGTTTCAATTCCTCCAGGGAACGGCCGGTCAATTCCGTGGCGGCTTTATTGGCGTCAATATAGCGCCCCGTATTTTTATCTACAACAAAAATGGCATCGTTGGTCTTTTGGAACAACGTCCGATATTGTCTTTCACTTTTTTGCAGCGCTTCAAAGGCTCTTACCGCACGCAAGGTCTCACAACCGTATGATGCTAAGATGGCGCCGATTTCCCTGTCCTGTTCGACAAAGGGCGGACGGGTCCTGTTATGCAACGTCAAGACGCCGATAATTTTCCCCTGTTCGTTCGGAAGAGGAAAAGCCAGGACGGAACCGTCTTTATATCCACTCCAACCACTGGATTCGATGTTGGGTTCTTCGGCAACGTTTCGGATCAGAAAAGTCCTCTTTTCCTCCATCACCCGGTTGAGAATCGAACTCTCTTTCAAAGGAAAGGGTATGAACTGGGGCAGATGGCCGGATTCAAGTGCATGTAGCAACCGTAACCCCTCGTTTTCAACCAGATATATACTTCCTCCGCATGCCATCATATGTTCGGCAAATTCATCGAGCAGCCTGGAACCGAAATCTTTTATATCCGCACAAACCGAAAGCTTACGCGTCGATTCGACGACTTTGCGAAGCCGTGTATTGATGTTTGCCAAGTGGGTGTTGGCCTGTTCGAGTTCCGCAGTCCGTTCACGCACCTGCACCTCAAGACTCTCTTGGTAGGCACGGTTCTCCCGAAGCAATCGCGCCTTTTCCATCGCCTTGTCCACTGCGTGGCCCAGCATGGAGAGGTCCCTCACCGGCTTAATGAGATAATCCCACGCTCCTAACCGTAACGCTTCAACCACTTCATCAATGCGGTTCGCCCCGGAGACCACGATTTTAGGCGTGTCCGGAGCTATCTTGCGGCCGCGCCTAAGCACCTCAAGACCGTCTAATTCCGGCATACGCAGGTCCACGAGGACTAATTGAGGCTGCTCACGCTCCAGAAGTTCCAACCCGATGAGCCCGTTTTCTGCGGTCAGCGCCACGAATTCCCGGTCTTCCAGGTAGTCAGTAAAGCTCTGCCGGATTGCCGCTTCATCATCGATTACAAGGATCTTTGCCGGGTCTGAATTGTTATTCATCGTCGATCTCCTTTTCGTGTATATACTCGATCGTCTGAAGGATCGTTTTTTCAAGGTCGATCATTCGAGTCACAGGTTTTTTGAACAAACGATTTGAAACGCAAGGAAAATCCTGCAAATCCATCGGCACAAGATACTCGGGCGAGCCAGTGCAGATGACAAAGGCTGTTTTCTGATTCCGCCGGCAAGCTTTTCGAATAAAATCGTTACCGTCCATGCCGGGAAGTCGCACATCAACCACGGCTGCGTCTGGCGATTCGGTTTCAATCAGTTCCAACGCTTCTTCGGCGCTCTCCGCCTGGACCGGCCGCCACAGGTGGTCTTCAAAATAGTCCGCAAAACTGTTGCGCACAGCTTGTTCGTCGTCAAGTATCAGTATGGTTTTCACAATTGGGCTCCTTTTGTTTTTTGCGGAAGGCGAATGATGAAAGTCGCCCCATTGCCGGGTTCTGATGATACATTCATGGTTCCGCCGTGGTTTTCGGTGATGATGAAATAGGACACGGATAGCCCCAAGCCTGTGCCTTCTCCAACGGGTTTGGTGGTGAAAAACGGCTCAAACACACGTTTGCAGGTCTCTTCATCCATACCGGGGCCATTGTCCTCAATCTCGATACGTACCATGTCAGCCGTCTTCTCGTGCGCCAACCGTAAAATAAAGCAAGCCTTCTTCCCCTCCGCATTTACCATTCCGTATTCATCATTATTATACATGGCCTGAGCGCCGTTCCTAAGAATGTTCAGAAACACTTGCTGAATCTTGGCCCCTTCAAAGGGCACAAGGGGAAGGTTATCTTCATACTCCTTTTTGATCTCAATCCGCTTGAAGTCGTAATGCTTTTTAAGATCATAATCGGTCGCCGCAAGTTGCAGGGTCTTGTCAATCAGAGTCGCTATATCATGGGAGGTGACGCGGGCGTCGCTCTTCCGGGCAAAACTGAGCATATTGTCCACGATCTCAGCCACTCGCCGGCCCGAATCGTTGATCGTTGCGAGCATTCGTATAATACCCCGGCTTTGCATGAAGGCGCGGATGGCTTCCATGCTTATGTCGGCTGCTTGCGCAGCTCGCAGATTTGACGGAAGCTTGACGTCCGTCAAACGGTTGGACATATTATCCGCGGTCTGCATCATCCCAGCCAGGGGATTGTTGATTTCGTGGGCCATGCCCGCGGCCAGTCCGCCCACTGAGAGCATTTTTTCGCTCTGCATCATCATCTCTTGCAGGCGCACCTGCTCGGTCATGTCATCCACCCGAATCACCACACCTTCAACGCCGTTAGCGATTAACGGAAATACGGTCACATTTTCATATCGCATTTCTCCATTTTCCAGTCTGGATCTTTTGAGATCTGTTTGCACCTCACGAGTCTGTATTGCCTTGCGTATCCGTTCCATTTCGGTGGAGAGGTGAGGAATTGCCTTTTCAAGAGGCTGGCCGATAGCATCTTCCGACGAAATGCCTGTGATCAGCCGGGCTTCCAGGTTCCACTGGATTATCGTGCCATCCGGCTCCACGCCAATTAGCAGGGACGGCATGGAGTCGATGATGTTAGAAATGTAGTTCCGAGCTTTTTTGAGGGCTTCCTCCGTCTGCTTGCGCTCGGTGATGTCTTCGCATGTCATTAAGTGCTCGCCGGTATCGAGCTGCACGGGCCTGAACTGGATTGTTTTCCTGCTGCCGTCCTTGCATGTGGCAATAAAAATGCGAGGTCTTTGTTCCCCCGGCTCAAACGTCCTCAAGTCGCTTACCCAGGCGGAAATGACCTCATGCCGATAGCGGAGATCCGGATAAATCTTATAGAACCAATCTCCTCCGTTGGAAATCTCGCTCAGGCCGTATCCGAACATTTCGATGAATTTTTTGTTCACGTATGTGAAGGCGCCATCCTGGGAAATCATTGCAAGCCCAAAGGGAGCGTTTTCGGTAAGCGTCTGGAATTTTTTCTTTTCTTTTTGTTGTGCCTCCTCCGTCTGTTTGCGCTCGGTAATGTCACGCACGACGCTCTGAATATGCAACGGATTGCCCCGAGCATCATGGATCATGGCGACGTTGATCTCCACCGGAAATTCAGTGCCTTCTTTTTTGCGAAAAGCGCTTTCGTAAATAGGTATCGTCTGACCGGCAAGCAAAGCGGTCCTTCTCTGCATGGTTGCCGAATAGTTGCGTAAGGCAACAACGTTCTGTACGGACATGCCGATCAGCTCGTCCGTTTCATAGCCCAACATGTCGGCGGCTTGCTGATTTACGTCCAGGCAGGTATTATCCAGGCTAAATAAAAACACGGCATCATTTGTGCGTTCAAAAAGAGATCGGAATTTTTGCTCCCTTTCCCGTAGCGATTTTTCACTTTCCATGAGCAAGTAAAGGGCCGCGAATAAAAACAGGTTCAGCAGGATCGTCACTGCGGCGATGCCAAGGGCATTGTGGCGGAGTGTTTCCCACATGAACTTCAACGTGAAATAGACCTCCACCCTTCCGATATTTTGATCATTTTTTAGAATGCCTCTTGCGGCTTGAAAGTTATCGCCCGCAATAGCGGTTTCGACGGGGGCGAGCCGCCAGTCTGTGTCCCTCTTGAAACCTTTGATAATCGTTTTTCCATCTTTGTTCATTATAAGGACAGCATAAATGCGTTGTTCCATCATTTCCGATTTAACGGATTCGACAATTTGATCTTCGTCCAAATTCCACAGCGGTTTGGCCAAGCTTTTCGACATCCGGCCCACCGCCAGTTCCGCAAGATCGGAAAGTTCGGTCATCATTCTCGACCGGGTGGACAGATAATCGTAAACGGCGAATACCACCAGCAAGCCAGTGATGCCAACGATGATAATGAAATTGATCCTGAACCGGATATTGTCTTGCAAATTCAGGCTCATCTTGTTTATTAGCATTTAGCAATTCCTTTTTCCAGGGGAAGATGAATGCTAAATGTCGCTCCCTTGCCGGGTTCCGATATTACATCCATGGTTCCGCCGTGGTTTTCGGTAATGATAAAATAGGAAACGGAAAGCCCCAGGCCGGTGCCCACACCAACGGGCTTGGTGGTGAAGAACGGCTCAAACACCCGTTTACGTATGGCCTCTTCCATAAAGCCCGGTAGCCAGGCCCAGGAATATTATGATGCGCCGTCGGATGCCCTTTGCCAGTTCCGCCTTTTAAGAAGCGATAGCCTTTTCAAAAATGGTAATGTCGACTCCGCTGCCCACATACCAGCGCCAATCCGCGATTTCTCTTACATAGCTCAATTTCCGGCGGGAGTGGTAGCCTTCGAACGGCGGCAAAATATATTGAACGAATCCGCCGCCACTGCAGGCAGCCGCGATCAACTCCTGAACAATTTTTACGCCGTTGACATCCGTAACGTCAATCATGTTCTTTCCCTTAGCAGGCCCGGACAGACTGATTCCGTTGCTTGTGCCTGCAAACACGTATCCATCTTTGCCAAAACGGATTTTTTCGATACGCGCCAGTACTTCACTGCGAATTTCCTGGTCGACATCCGCCGTATATTCGCCAGTGCCGATATACCAATTGTAGGGTTCGAAGTGCTTGACATAGGCGATCTTCGGATTATCACGCGCTTCGCTGCCCGGTTTTGTCCAGGTATAGTGATAAAAACCCTCCTTTTTTTGTCTGGCGATTTTAATCATATCCCGAATAACAAAACGCCCGTGGGTATCCTGCATGGCGCTCAGGTCTTTTTCTTCCAGCTCCGGGTGGTCCGTAAAGAGAGTCACCACACCGTTAAATGAACCGCTGAAATAATAGCCCCGACCGCTGCTGAAACGAATGGGACGCAGCGCATCGGTGATCATCTTTTGGATGAGAGCATCATCAAAGCGCCCTTTGTTTTCACGGTAAATATTCATGGCGACCGCATGGGCGCTGATGACGCGCTCCCGGATATTCCTTTTCAAACGAATTTCGGTTTGGGAGCGCTGATACTCGATGTACCCGACAACGCTGTCCACCTGATCTTCCAATACTTGTTTGTTAAAGTTCAGGAGGTTATTTGCAACCACGCGGCTCTCTTCCCGGTGTCGCTTGATATCACCTCCGATCTGGAAGAAACCGATCGTTGTCAGACAAATAAACGCTACAGCGGCTATGGCAATGAAAAAAAACCAGGATATTTTTGGTTTGTGGTTCATCAACGTCTCCTTATTGCCCGAATTGGTATTTACTTTGAAATTATCAGTTTACATTTTTTAATCACGGTTATAATGATTAATATTGTTATTATCAATTCATCGTGTTTTCAACAAGAAAAATAATTTTACGTGTTAAACAAGGAGGTCGTATGAAACGAATCGGAGCGCATGTCAGCACATCCGGCGGTGTCGCCAAGGCACCGTTGAATGCCGCGGCGATCGGCGCTAAGGCGTTTGCCCTTTTCACTAAAAATCAAAGGCGCTGGCAAGCCAAGCCGCTTACCAGCGAACAGATTAACCTGTTTAAGCAAAATTGTCAAAAGGCCGGTTATACTGCCGAACAGATTCTTCCCCATGACAGCTATCTGATCAACCTGGGCCATCCGGAAAAAGAAGGGCTAACCAAATCCAGGAACGCATTTTTGGATGAAATGCAGCGCTGTGAACAGTTAGAGCTGACGATGCTCAATTTTCATCCCGGCAGCCATCTGAAAAAAATATCCGAGGATGCTTGTTTAAAACGCATCGCGGAATCAATCAACATCACATTGGATCAGACTGCCGGCGTTACGGCTGTGATTGAAAACACCGCCGGACAGGGAACCAATATGGGGTGGCGGTTTGAACATTTGGCTGCGATTATAGAACAGGTTGAAGATAAATCGCGTGTGGGCGTCTGTCTGGATACATGCCATTCATTTACGTCCGGATATGACCTGCGCACACCTGAAAAATACGATGAAACATTGAAGCTGTTTGATCGTATTGTGGGATTTCACTATTTAAAAGGGGTTCATCTGAATGACGCCAAACCGGACTTGGGAGCCCGGGTGGACCGCCATGAAAGCATCGGTAAAGGGACGCTGGGCCTGGAACCTTTTCGTTTTCTTATGAATGATGACCGTTTTGACGAGATTCCCATGATTTTGGAAACGGTGGATAACGCCATTTGGGCACAAGAAATTCGCTTGTTGTATGATCTGATTAAAAAGTAAAAAGTCCGTTTATTTCGATGCCTGGCATTTCTGGTGGGCTAACATCAGTTTGATGTCGCCATAGGAAAAATCATCTCCCAGCTCAGTTTTTACTGTTTTTAAGGAATTATCGGTCACTTGAGCGAGCGCCGCTTCAATGATGCCTTGTCTTTCAGGTGAGAGCAGCGCGTTGATATCCAATTTACCGGTTTCGACAAAAAAACCCAGATGCCCCTGGATGGTGGATTCAGCCAGGCCCCTTTCTTCCGCGATGCGGGCAACGGTCAATCCCTTATCGAACATATCAAAACTGATCTGTTTGGTGTCCGAAACAGGCTTCGCTTTTTGCGGGGATGATTTATTTTCCGGTGCCTCTTTGATAGCCGGCAGCATCACCTTGTCTATCCTATGTTTTTTACGATAGGCCACAACCAGGGCCAACAGTTCTTCACCATATTTTTCTACTGTTTTCTTGCCGACGCCTTTAATTTTTTTCAAATCCGTCGGATTGTCGGGTAAGTTGACCACTATCTGGATCAATACGCGTTGGTGGAGAATCTGAAAATGGGCGACGCTTTGTTCCGCAGCCTTGCGGGATCGCCACTCTTTAAGGTCGCCGAATAATTCCGGGTGTTCAATGTCTGATTCAGTGTAATCCGGAGCTTGGTGCTTTTTTTCTTTTCCAGGGGCTGAGTCAATCTTGGACTTTGAGAGGGAACGCAAATAATGCGACGGTGAAAATCCGTTTTCACAAGCCTGGATGCCGACGCGCTTTACCACAATCTCCTGTTTGAGATTGTCCAGGGTGTTGCCAATCTTCTTGCCAAGTTCTTTGTTGTCCGTCTCAACCTGAAATTTTTGGACAAGATCATCAAAAATCAATGAAAATTTATCCTGGAACCATACGGATGCCTTGCCAATCCGTTCCAGGATATAGGCATCGGATTCCGGCAGGTTTTGCTCTGCAAAAATGTTGTGTAATTGTTGTTTGAATTTTTCACTGACTGTAAAAATGTGTTCCCTGGCCATTTCCTGCAACCGAACCATATCGGACACGCCGGATACCTGAACCAGTCGGGCATTACTCCGCAAAAGCCATGCAAGGTAGTTGAAACGTTTTTGCATCAATTGAAAATCAAAGCAATCCAGCAGCAACCCTTGCTGGTAGTGTATTTTAGCTGTCCTAAGCTGGTTTTCAGAGGGCGGTTTTTGCCTGGCCGTTTCATCAAAAGATAAAACCGCCTGATCGGTGTCAATGCCCCGGGGGGGGATGGGTGAACTGAGTACCATGCCCTCAAACGTTTTACATCGGCTTAAAGCCACATAAACCTGACCATGGGCAAACGCGGACTTGGCATCAATGACGGCCTTTTCAAAAGTCAATCCCTGGCTTTTATGGATCGTGATGGCCCAGGCCAGTTTCAAGGGGAATTGTTTGAATTTGCCGATGACATCCTCCTGGATTTCCTTGCTTTCTTTGTTCACCGTATATTTGATATTTTCCCATTCCACGGGTTCAACCGCAATTTCCTCGGATTCGTCTGGGCAGTTGATACGGATTCGTTCGCTGGAAAGGGTCTTGATTTTACCGATTTTGCCATTGTAATAGCGCTTTTCAGGGGAAGCATCATTGCGCAGAAACATCACTTGAGCCCCCTTCTTTAGCACCAGGATTTCCTGGGTAGGAAAAGTATATTTGGGGAAATCACCGAAAATCTCCGCTTCAAAGGCGTATTCTCTGCCCGCCAATGCTGCGAGCCTGGTTTTGTTAATTCTGTCAGCGCTCATGTTGTGGGTGGTCAGGGTGATATAGCCCTGATTTTCTTCAGGCGTATAATTTTCAATATAACGCCGGTTTAGTTCCTGAATAGCTGCGGCGTCAAGCCGGTTGTCGCGAACCTGGTTAAGCAATTTGATAAAGCGGGTGTCGGACTGGCGGTAAATATGTTTTAATTCAATGGTAATCATTTTTTCCCGGGCAAGGGCATGGCTGCAGAAAAAATAAGCCGATGCGTAATGTTGCCGTAAAAGCGGCCATTCATCCTGTTTTACCACCGGAGAAAGCTGGTGCAGGTCACCGATCATGAGCAGTTGAACGCCGCCAAAGGGCTGCTCGTTGCGGCGGTGTCGCCGTAGCACCGTATCCACGGAATCGAGCAAATCGGCCCGCACCATGCTGATTTCATCTATCACCAATAAATCGAGGCTCTTAATTATCCGTTTTTTTTCCTTGCTGAATCTGAAATAACGTTGGCTGTTCTGTTCATAAGCTGGACTGCCCGGAACAAAGGGGCCAAAGGGTAGTTGAAAAAAAGAGTGAAGGGTGACGCCGCCGGCATTAATGGCCGCAACCCCGGTAGGGGCCGTGATGATCATTCGTTTGGCTATATTGCCTCTCAGGTTATGCAGGAAGGTGGTTTTACCGGTGCCTGCTTTACCGGTTAAAAAAATATGACTGCCCGTGTATTGAACAAAATCCCGGGCTAGCTTCAGTTCATGGTTTTCCGGCGGTGTGGAAGCCATATTTCTCTTCCTGATTATGTGCGAAAATTTCTATTTTTACTGATGTACTGCCATATACCTGGTAATTGCTTGAGATAACAGCTTCAGATTGTTAATAATTTTTCTTCATTGGTTAAAATTTCAGTCAGCGGAAGCCCCCAATATTTGACTTCAATGTTCAGTTTTTCCAAAATTTCCGTTACGCCTAACTGATCGGCGCAAGCCTTGCAAGCAGTGATATGCACGCCGGCTTCTAATGCTTCCCTAACCAAATTCTGAATATTCTCATCTTCACTCACCAATTTAGTGGGGGCGCCCCAAACTATAAGTGTGACTTTTTCCCACCAACCGTGAATGAGAGCGTTTACGGTATACATGAATACCATTTTTTCCGCGGTAATCGGATTGTCATTCGTCCATAATACATAAAGATGTGTTTTGGGGCTCATTAATTACTTCCCTTTCAAATTTGGGTCTAAAAATAATTGTTGCCGTTCTCGTTTAATGTTGAAAACTCATCAATAAACTCAAGTTCTGCAATCGCCTTTTCCGTTTGCCGGATCGAGGCGGCCACACTATCAATTTCACTGCTGATCTGTTCAGGCTGATGGCGGTTGATGCCCATCTCCATCAAACCGGCAATTTTAGAATACAGCCGTTGAATCTCCAATTCGATAAAATCGTAATTTTCCTTGGCGCTTTGAAAATTTTTCAGCCGTTGATGAGAGGTTTTAAGCGTATCTTCTATAGATTCACGATGTTTCGCTTTGCTCAGGTCTTTACTTTTCTTCGAATCCAAAGCTTTAAGCCGTACTCTGGCGCGCTTAATGTCCGCTCGAATCGTCTTTGCATTGGCAGTTTCAAAAAAAAGCTCCAAACGATTTTTGGAATAGAGCAATTTAAGATAAATACTCAGCAAACAATTAATTCCTTCTATTTCCACGTCGGTGACGCCGCTGATATCCGCGGACGTATCCCCGCCTTGCACGCCCCAGGAAATATGATGCAGTTTATGGCTCTGTTTTCTCAATTGGTGATAGCGGTTGCGGTCATCAACCGCTAAGGTGTTTAGGATTTGTTCAACCTGGGGGGACAACGCCGCCGGTGCTGCAACTTTTTTGTGTTCGGCCCGATCAACCGCCGCTTGAAAACGGGGACGGGTGGCTGTAACAGCCAGGTAGAGCACCTCCAGGCCAGCTAACAGCGGGATAATAATATCCGCATAACCTGAAATGAAGCCCGCGACGGCACCGCCCCCTACAAATAGAAGGTTCCAGTGAAAAAGGAACGCCTTGGTGAAGTATTTGATTTTTATGGGACTCGCTTTCATCATTCCTCTCCCTTGACGGCAATCGGTTTAGGTGTTCGATTAGAAGTTGGCGCTTAACTCTTTATATGTTTTGCGAATCTCCTCGGGCGAACTGGTGAACAGACGTGCGTTGGTGCGATTGGCGATTTCGGCCAGCAAATCTTTGTCAGCTTTGGAACCGTAAGCAATCGTATAAACCTTAGGGGCGTCAAACTCTTCACCTCCGGGGAGCAGGTCGAGAAAATCGTGACGCTTCAGCTTGCTGCATGTATCTTTACCATCCGAAAGAAGCAGGATGCTATACCGTCGGTCAGGTTCCTGCTGTTTAAAGCTCTGCAATTGCTTATAGGTTTGGGCAAGCGCATCATACAACGCGGTTTTTCCAATGGCAAAAACGTTATTCAAGCGCCCGGTCATATCTTCTCCGCATTGCTGGATCGTACATAACTCGGACAGCACCGTCACATCATCGCCAAAAACCGTTATCATTAATTGATCGCGGGGTTTCATGCTTCTTATAAATTCAATTGCGCCGGTCTTGGCATTGTCCATAGGGCTGCCTTTCATACTTCCTGACCGGTCTAAAACCAGGATAATGGTTGCCGGCGTCTTCACCTCTTCCCAAAGGCTTCGTATTCGTTTAAGTACACTTTCTGAAGGAACCTTGAAGGTCTTACCGCTGGCGAGATTGGGATTCACACCGTGTTCGGCATCAAACGGGCTGGACATTTCAATATTTTTCAAAATAGGACGCAACCCCATTTCCATCGCCCGGCGTTGGGATTCCGGGCTGATCAGGAAATCAATAAACTTTCGGCAGGCGCTATCTTTGTCCGGCGTCATCCACGCTTCTTTGAGAACGGCAGCCGGATGTTGGGTTCTGAAATTGCCTTCCTGCGGATAGATGGCTGTCAGTTTAAAGGGCTTGTTTTTATGCTTGGCATTGGTTTGAATGATGGTGTTTTCATACTGCACTGCCGCGGAAAGATAGGCCGGCCCTTTGGTGTGCATCAGTTGGTCGATCCAACTGTTGGACAAGCCGTAATGCTCCACCGCTCCCTCAAATTCCCGTAAAAAAGAGATCACTTCCGGTTTTTTAAGATCCTCAAGGGTGATGCCCTCGGTTTTTTGCAGCACGGCGTATATTTCGGAAATAACCGCTAAAAAACCTGAATTGGCATCGGGATGTGCATGCCCCCATCTGAATTTACCCCATTCGGGATGGCCTAGCGCCGCCCAACCTTGGGGATTGGCGGCAACTTTGGCCAAATCCTGCCATCCGATCGGTTGGGGATGCCCTAACACTTTGGCCATGGGCTCCCATATTGCGACAACTAAGGGAATGTTCACAAGCGGTTTAAAATCGTCAAACAACTGTTTCTGCTTAACGTTCAGCCAGTGGGCTTTCGCAATCCGTAACCAGGATTCATCGCCGGGAGACCAAATATCCGGTTGGATTTTTCCGGCTTTGAGTTGATCAAAACTGCCTCCGGAAGTGACATGCCAGGCCTTTACCCTGACTGTCTGATCATTCACCCGGATGCGCGACGCATTAAACGCTTTGACCATTGCATTGATCCAGTTCTTTTTGGCACTGGATGAATACATTTTAATGTCAATAAATTTGTCTCCTGATGACTGGCTGACGACCTTGGCGGCCTGTTCGTTTTTTACAACATCTACCAGACCTTTGGTGCGATATATAGCCAAGCCAACCAGACCTGCCACCACCACAAAGACTGCGAACCAAAACACGGGTTTTGTTTTATGTGCCATTTTTCCTCCTTGGGCCGGTTTTAGAGCCACATTTAAATTATTGGAATAATACGAATATGTTATTAAGAACGATCAACGGGGCACTGAATCTTCAATAAAAAAGGTAGTCGGAAAACCATTTTTTGTCAAGAATATTTCTGATTCTAACGGATTTTGTTTATATCTTTATCTGATATAAATTTGCCATGAAGCGGCATGCTGACAGAGCCTGGGGTTTCAACCCCAGCCTCTGTTACCATGCCGCTTTGCGGCAAATCAGAATCGAATATGAGTATCAACAAAATCCGTTAGAATCAGAAATTGTTATGTTGCTTCATTGCGATAAAAAGTGGTTTACATTTTTCTCCGGAGTGCTAAACTTACGGTTTAGCATTGGTGGATACTGAATGCCAAACTGTAAGAGCCTGTTTGGCACTCCCCCGAATTGTAAACCGAAAAATGAAAGATGCCGTAATAAATTTAAATTTTCATGTAAGGATTTAAAAGGGAAAGCGACAAATCACCATATTGATGTATCTTCTTCAAATTCAATGGTTATTATGGAGTGCGAAAGTTAGGCATAGCGGAGGAACGGAGTGGAACGGTCTTTCGCTGATATAACGTGCTGTTCCACGGATTCAGACCCATGCGAAAAACATAATTTTCGCACTCCGGAACCGCACTTGGCCATAATTTATGAACAGGATACAGATTGAAACGGAAAAGGAAAATCGGTCGCGGCGCTTTTTTTGTAAGGTCCGGTTATTTCCTTTGACAACTTTTTCATATCGTGAATATCATGGATAATTAGGTGTTCACAATTGATTTTCAGTTAGAATCAGGAAAGGATCACACCATGAAAGGGAATCTCCCGAAAATCATCATCATTCTTGTTATCGCTACTCTGGCCTTGCTTTTTTTTGCCTTTGATCTTCAGCAATATCTCACCATCAGCTATTTAAAAGCGCAGCAGCAAGCCTTTGCGGATTACTATGCGCACCACACCGGTTTTACCATCGCCGCTTATGTGATCATCTATATTATTGTAACCGCCCTTTCTTTACCAGGCGCCACGGTGATGACCTTGGCCGGCGGCGCACTTTTCGGCCTCTGGCTGGGAATTTTACTTATCTCTTTTGCCAGCACCATTGGCGCCACCCTGGCCTTTCTGGTTGCCCGATTTCTCCTGCGGGATTTTGTACAAAGAAAATTCGGTGATAAACTGACGGCCATCAATGCGGGCGTTGAAAAAGAGGGCGCTTTCTACCTTTTTACATTGCGACTGATTCCGATTTTTCCATTTTTTATCATCAACCTGGTAATGGGGCTTACCCCCATACGAACGGCTGTTTATTATATCGTCAGTCAGATTGGTATGCTGGCAGGCACCTTCGTTTATGTGAACGCCGGCACCCAGCTTGGCAAAATTGATTCGCTTAAAGGAATCCTTTCACCGGGGCTTTTATTTTCATTCGCGCTGTTGGGCATTTTTCCCATAGTCGCTAAAAAACTGATTACCTTTGTTAAGGCCCGCAAGGTGATGGCCAAATATCCCCGGCCTGCAAAATCAGATTATAATCTGGTGGTTATCGGCGCAGGTTCTGCCGGGCTGGTCACATCGTATATTGCCGCCACGGTTCGCGCAAAGGTGGCTCTCATCGAAAAACACAAAATGGGCGGCGATTGCTTAAACACCGGGTGCGTTCCCAGTAAAGCATTAATTCGGTCGGCTAAAATTTTAACTTATGCGAAAAGAGCTTCCGAATTCGGTTTTTCAAAAGGCGACATTCAGTTTGACTTTGCGGATGTGATGGCAAGAGTTCGTGAGATCATTAAAAAAGTTGAGCCTCACGATTCCATAGAGCGCTACACCCAACTGGGTGTGGATTGCATCCGGGGAGAAGCGCAAATAATTTCGCCATACACGATCGCAGTGAATGATCGCGTTATCACCACACGCAGCATTGTTATTGCCACTGGCGCCCGGCCTTTCATTCCACCCATTCCCGGCTTGGATAAAATCGACTACCTTACATCCGATAATATCTGGAATATTGAAAAACTACCCAAACGCCTGATGGTATTGGGGGGAGGCCCCATCGGCTGCGAAATGACCCAGACCTTTGCGCGGCTTGGTTCCGAAGTGATGCAAGTCGAAATGGCGCCGCGAATCATGGGCCGCGAAGATGTGGAAATTTCTCAAATGGTGAAGGACAAGTTTGAGCAGGAAGGCATCCAGGTACTTACTGGCCATCGCGCCAAAGCGGTGGTTACAGAAGATGGCCGTAAAATTTTGGTTTGTGATCACAATGGTATGGAAATTCGCTTTGAGTTTGATGAAATCCTGGTTGCGGTGGGTCGGGCGGCCAACGCCAAGGGATTTGGTCTTGAAAAGTTGGGCGTGCGCTTAAATAAGAACGGCACAATCGAAACGAATGAAATTCTGCAAACTAATTTCCCCAATATTTTCTGTGCCGGAGATGTAGCCGGACCCTATCAATTCACCCACACCGCTTCTCACCAGGCGTGGTACGCATCCGTCAACGCATTATTCGGTAAATTTAAAACCTTCCGCGCCGATTACCGCGTTATTCCCTGGGCGACCTATACGGATCCGGAAGTTGCCCGAGTCGGCTTAAATGAGCTGGAGGCCAAGGAAAAAGGCATTGCGTATGAAGTGACCCGCTTTGACATCGAAGATCTGGATCGCGCCATTTGCGATTCGGAAGACCATGGTGTTGTAAAGATTTTAACCAAACCCAAGAGCGATAAAATCATTGGGGTCACCATTGTCGGTGCCCACGCCAGTGATATTATCGCCGAATATATCCTGGCAATGAAACAAGGCATCGGCCTGAATAAAATTTTAGGCACGATTCATATCTATCCGACCCTGGCAGAGGCCAACAAAGCGGTGGCGGGTGAATGGAAAAAGACCCATGCACCGGAGAAAGCGCTTCAGTGGATGGAACGGTTTCATGTCTGGATGCGAGGATGAATAGTAAGGCTTCAGGTGTCAGTGTTCAGGTTTCAAGGGCATTCCCAAAAAGCTGGAAGATTTCCAATAAATCGGCTGTTTATGGTATAATCGGAGAATCGTTGCTTAAAAATTTGGACAGACCCTGACACCTTTATAGCTTAATGACATAGATAAAGGAGCAAAACGATGGAAACCTATTACAAACCGCAAGACCTGAATAAATTTGAAGAAATTGGAAAAGAAGCACCGGAATTGGCCCGTAAATTTTTTGATTATTATGCTGCGGTATTTGCCGAAGGCGAACTCACAGAAAGAGAAAAAGCGCTTATTGCCCTGGCTGTAGCACATGCCATCCAATGTCCTTATTGTATCGACGCCTACACCCAGACGTGTCTTGAGAAAGGCTCTGATCCGGGCGAAATGACGGAGGCGATTCATGTGGCAACGGCCATACGAGGCGGTGCCTCCCTGGTTCACGGAATTCAAATGCGCAATGTCAATGAAAAGCTGTCCATGTAAAAAATAAGATAATCGGAGATAACATGTGTACCCGATCACTCGATAAAAAAGCAGAACCGGACGACAAAAAATCCGGGCGGACAGAGCCGTTTCAAGCGGCGCTGTTGCGGCATGATATGAAATTAGTCAGGAATCGCACCCACACACTCCAGGTAAATGTGGGATTGCGCTGCAATCAGATTTGCAAGCACTGCCATCTCAACGCCGGGCCGGGCCGCACGGAGAATATGGGGAAAGAAATCGTAAACCAGGTGATTTCGTATGCTGAAAGGAGCCGGTTTGACACCATTGACATTACCGGTGGCGCTCCTGAGCTGAATCCCCATATCACAGATTTGATCAAGGGAATCTCCCATAAAGCGCCCCGGATAATGTTTCGATCCAACTTATCCGCCTTAAATGACGGCACAAGAGACTTTCTCATGGATTTGTTGAAATCCGTGAAAGCTGTTATCGTTGCATCTTTTCCATCTTTAAATGAGGCACAAACCGCTTCCCAGCGGGGTGAAGGCATCTTTGGCGCTTCTGTCGACGCCCTCCGGAAATTAAACGCCCTGGGATACGGGCAAAGCGGAACAGGACTGGAACTCAATCTGGTCTCCAATCCCACCGGTGCGTTCCTTCCTGCTTCCCAATCCCAGACGGAAAAAAGATTTCGCCAGGTTTTGAAGAAAAAATGGGGTATTGTTTTCAATCAGTTTTTCAGTTTTGCCAATGTCCCTTTGGGAAGATTTCATAAATGGCTGATCAAATCCGGCAACTATGACGCCTACCTTAAAAAGTTGGCGGATGCATTTAATCCTTGCGCCGTAGAAAGCGTGATGTGCCGCACCCTTATGTCCGTTTCCTGGGACGGATTTCTTTACGATTGTGATTTTAATCTTGCCCGGGGACTGGACATGGGCGGACGGCCTGCCCATATTTCCCAAATGGCCGGGCCACCGCAAGAAGGGATAGCGATCGTTACGGCGGATCATTGCTATACTTGCACCGCCGGTGCCGGTTTTACCTGAAGCGGTGCAATTAAGACCTGAGTTCAGGTACGCTCTCCTGGCAGCGATAGACAATGCATCGCAGTCAGCTAAGAAAGCATGGAAAGGTGATTAAAAAATGCGATTTCGACCCTGTATTGACTTACATAACGGACGCGTTGTTCAGATCGTCGGCAGTTCTTTAACAGATAATAAAAACGAAAAAACTATCATTAATTTTCAAGCGGACCGGTCGTCGGCCGAATATGCCTGTATGTACCGGGCCGATAATTTGTCGGGCGGTCATGTGATATCTCTCGGACCGGGAAACACTCAAGCTGCCTTAAATGCACTGCGTGCTTATCCCGGCGGTTTGCATATCGGCGGCGGTGTCACACCTGTAAATGCCGCTTTATATCTGGATGCCGGAGCCAGTCATATTATTGTCACTTCCTATGTATTTAAAAATGGCCGCATCGACATGGCGCGACTCCGGGCGTTGGAGAAGGCGGTTGGCAAGCAGAGGCTGGTGCTTGATTTAAGTTGCCGCAAAAGTCGCCATGATTATCAGGTTGTCACTGACCGCTGGCAAAAATACACAGATGTACGGGTGAATCAGGAAACCCTTGCCAAACTGAGCGATCATTGTGATGAATTTCTGGTTCACGGGGTGGATGTTGAAGGGCAATGCGCCGGTATTGAATCGGCGCTTGTAACGCTTTTGGGTGAATACTCTCCGATTCCCGTCACTTATGCGGGCGGTGTCAAAGAACTGGCTGATTTCGACCGAGTGAACACCCTTGGGAAAGGGCGTGTTGACCTGACCATCGGCAGCGCTTTGGATATTTTTGGGGGGAGGGTGCCGTACAAGGATGTGGTGGCATGGTCTGAAAACAACCTCATCCAGCAGAATAGCTAACGCCGAAACTTACAATTATAAAAAGGGGCAAGTAATTCTACTTTGGTAAATTGATATGTTGGGTGGGTGGAGCCTAGCGGAACCCACCAATATGGCCGCCTGATTTTGGCTATTGCAGGTACAAAAATGGCTGTTAATATTTAATTTACCAAAGTAGCAGTAAGCACTTGGACATAAGTTTCCAGCATCGCTCGCGCCGGGTTTGTAACCCGGCGTCATTATATGGCAGGTTGCAAACCCACCTTGAGCGGTTCGTAAAATACCGGAAAACTTATGTCCAAGTACTTAGGAGGTTCCCAAAATTCTCATTAAACAATTTAATAGAGGTGATGATATGGCTAAAATTATGAAAATTGTTGGGATTGTAGCAGCCGCTTTAGCAGGGCTCTTGATCCTCGCAGTGATAACGGCGAATCTGATTCCCGGCAAGCACTATAAAAGCCTGATTGCCTCCTTGGTTAAATCCGCGACCGGCCGGGAATTGGCGATAGAGGGAGATCTGGATATAAAGATTTTATCCACATTTACGTTCAAGGCGTCGCATGTCAAATTCACCAACGCCAATTGGGGCTCCCGGCCGCACATGATGACCGTCAAGCAGATGGCCGGAGAGTTTGCGTTGTTCCCGCTGCTGAAAGGTATCCTGGATGTAAGCCTGGTGATTGACAGCCCGGATTTGCTGATCGAGACTCATGGATCGGGTCAGGGGAACTGGCAGTTTGGCGAATTGGCAGAAGAAATCGCCGAAGCCGCGAAAGTTGCCGGAAAAGTGGCGGAAGCGCAAAAGAAGGCCCAAAGTGGTAAGGGAGGCACCCTGCGCCCACGGATTCGTAAACTTCAATTTAACCTGACTCGTATCGCCTATATTGACGGCAAAAGCGGCAATCAAATCGATATTGACATTGAGAAACTGCTCGTCGGAATCACCAAAGATGGATTGATCATTGAGGCAGCGGGCAAATTCAATGGTATCCCGTTGGCGCTTTCCGGCAGGTGCGATAATTCCGAATTTATTATCGATAATCAGCCTGCCAATGTCAAATTGGATGGGCATTTCGGTGACGCCAAACTGGCAGTGCGGGGAACGGCCGGCCCTTTGGCGCCCACATTCGATCTGGATGTCACTGTGGATATGGACACCCCAACCGTGGCAGCCCTTTCGCCGCTGGCAGGTCGGGAACTGCCGGACATCGGGCCGCTTGCGGTATCGGCCAAACTGACCGGCAAGGAGGGAAAATACGCCGTCAGCGCTATGCGCATCACCCTGGACCACAAAATCTTAACCGCTGAAGTAAAAGGATCCGTTGCGGATTTGGCAACGTTAGACGGCCTCAACCTGGAGGCCAGGGCAGACACTGATCACCTGACGGAATTTTTGAAGGGAATCGGTTATCAACCGGGGTATAAGCTGCCGGATTCGCTAAATGTCATGGTTGTGGCGGAAGGCAGCCTTAAGGATTTGGCTATAAAACAGTTTCAGGCAAAAATCCGAGGACAGGGATTGAATGCCACTGCAAGCGGAGTGGTGCAAAACATCATTGCTTTGGAAGGTGTGCGGGCGGATGTTTCGCTGGAAACCGAGTCGTTGGCTATCATTTCGGAGATCACGAAAACACAACTCCCCCCATTGGCTCCGCTAAAGGTGACTGCCAGTGTTGTCTCCAAAGGCCCTGAAATGAATCTTATGGAGATCACCGCGAATATTACCGGGAAAATGGTCCATGCCAATGTTACCGGGTCTGTTCAAGACCCGTTCAAAACAAAAACGATCAATGCCGATATCGAACTTGGTATCGAATCCCTCGCCTGGGTGTCGGATTATCTCAAAACAGAGCTTTCCCCTTTAAATTCGCTGAAAGCCTCTGCCGGTATCGTTTCCAAAGGAGATCGCTTCGAGATCAGGAATCTCAAGGCGGATATTGCCGGTGAAGGGGTTAAGGCGACAGTATCCGGGTCCATGGGAGATATGATCAAATTGAAAGAGATAAATGCCAATATTGATATTGATCTTGAATCTCTCGCAATTCTTTCGAAGATTGCTAAAACAGAGCTACCCTCGTTGGGCCCGTTGAGCGTATCGGCCGGAATCGCCTCCAAAGGCGAGACCTTCGAGGTCAAAGGGATCAAGGCGAATCTCGCTGGTGAAAAAATCCAGGCAAAAGTCGCGGGGTCGGTCAAAGACGTTTTGAAATTGACCGGAATCAACGCAGATATCAATCTTGCCGTTGATTCGCTGGCATCATTGGATCCGATAGTGAAACAAAAATTGCCTGTTTCAGGTCCGGCCACGCTGGTGGGCAAAATTTCCGGTGAGGGTGGCCTGAAGGCCCCTGTCAGCATCACTGCTATTTTGAAAAGTGAAGGCGTAACTGTGAATGTCTCCGGTAATATCGCGGAGCCTTTGGCGGCTGAGGGAATCGCTATGGCACTCGTCGCCGAAGCCGATTCCATGCGGAAAATGGGCAAACTGACAGGGATACCTTTTCAGAGCCAGGAACCGATGAAGCTGGAAAGCAAAATTACCACCGGGGAAAATGCTTACGAACTGGCCGGCTTACACTTGCAAATCGGTGAACTTGATATCAAAGGGCAAGCCGCCTTTAAGCAGCCGGCGGAAACCGGCGGGAGACCGCAGGTCAGTGGAAAGCTCCACATCGGCGAACTGGACCTGAGCAAACATCAAGAGAGAGCAGAAACTGCTGCTGACACGGACAGCAGTCCCGAAAGCAAGAAAGAAAAAGAGGCAGTGGAGGAAAAGAAGGTCAAAAAGAACAATATTTTTTCTTCCGAGCCGCTTCCCTTTGGCCCTTTAAGGTCCGTGGATGCCGACATAGAAGTGACCGTCGCCAGCCTGACGACTCTCCAACTACAGCTTGAAGACCTGGTCGCCAGTCTGACTCTGCATAATGGGCTGCTCAACATAAAGCCCATAAAGGCCAAAGTAGGCAATGGTGAGTTTGACGGCCACGTCACCCTTGACGCCGGAAATTCGCCGGCAACCTTAACTGCCGATGTGAAGATGACAGACGCCACGTTTCGCAATTTTGGCGGAAAAATCCGTTTCCTGGCTGATATAGAGGGCCGCGGCGATTCTGTGGCAGCCATCATGGCGGACCTGAACGGCCTGCTTAAGCTTGAGATCCGCGATGCGAAATTGAAAAAATCGTTTATGACCGGATTCGGAGCGGGGCTGCTCGATTCTCTCAATCCCTTTAAGAAGAATGAAGAAACCACCGAACTTATCTGTGCGATTATCTTTTTCAACATTAAGGACGGGATCGCTGACGCCCACCGGAAAATTGCCGCCCAAATGACAGACGTTACCTGGTTCGGCAGCGGTGAGATAGACCTCAAAACAGAAGAGATCGACTTCGGGATGATCCCCAAGCCCCGTAAAGGTTTGGGAATCAGTCTTGGAAGTCTTGCGAAGCTGGTGCATGTCGGCGGGACATTGGCTGAACCGAGAATCAAATTAGACCCAAAGGACTTGGCCATAAAGTCCGGGAAAATTGCGGCTGCGTTGGCCACCGGTGGAATTACTATGTTGGTGGATTTGTTGTGGAGCAAAATCAAATCTAACAGTGATGTCTGCGCCAGAATTTTGGAAAAGATAGAAAAAAGCATGGCAAAAGAAACGGAAGAAAAGGTAAAACCCGAAAATAAAAACTGATTCTTCTGCTTACCTATAAGGAACGGGGACGAAATAACTTCCCCATTC
>JAOZRC010000230.1 GCA_029940345.1 Desulfobacterales bacterium | reverse complement strand
GTTTTCAGAAACCCTTATCAGGCAAGGTTTTTCAACTTTCGTCTGTTACAGTAGGACACTGACTGTTCCCAATAAAAACAGATTGTTATAGTCTTAGCTTGACGCGCATGCCCGATGGGGCTCTGAAAAGGTTTCTGAAATGATTTACTACAAATATGCCTCTCCTACGGAGCTAAAGAGGAATATTTTATTTCAATTGCACAGGTTGAAGCTTTTAAAAGGTGCATGGCAATAATCAGAAAAGGAGATCGGCATTGTCAGGCTTTCAGGAAATTTTGGTTATTGTATTCATTATACTGGTAATTTTCTTTCTTCCAAGAATCACTGCCAGGAATTCAGACATAAAACCCACCCGACCGATATTTGTAAAACAACCGTTTCCTCTCTCAGGCCGAATGCGACTGGCGATTGTTATAACAATCGCCTGGCCACTTGTGGCATTCACCCTTTTAAAGCCCTGGGAAGGACAGTGGATCAAATTCCTCTACCTGGGAATCGCACCAGTGGCAGCGGCGTGGAGTCTTTATTGGGTGCGGCGCGGCTTCGACAGGACCGGACGGCGACACTAATCAATACCGTGTTCAAACTGCAAATCATAGACAGATATAGGCATCCTTCATATTGTGCTAAAAGTAGTTTACACTTTATATATCGTCCCTACGGGACTTGGCGCTTTAGCAGGCTTTTTTCTATAGATATTATGTCCCTAACGGGACAAAGTGCAAACCGACAAATGAAGGATGCCCAGATATAGATATTCAGATAATCAACCGCCCGGATGTATATCGGGTAATTACATGGAAGCCTATATGCCGGCTAATGATGCAAATGGAGCGTAGCTAAATTTGCGATTCCAGTTAACTTGGCTTGCCGGGCTTGACCTCATGCTTTGAACAGCGTCCATATTCCGATACTGATAAAGCCGATACCCGCCATATAATTTAAATGCCTTTCACTTGCATATTGGCAAATAAGGGAACCGACAGCCACGCCAATGCCGGATGATAACACTAATGCCAATGACGCGCCTAAAAATACGGTGAGTTTGCTGACTTCGTTGTCGGCGGCAAAAAGCATTGTCGCTAATTGCGTCTTATCCCCCAGTTCAGCAACAAAAACTGCGGTAAAGACTGTGAAAAATACTTTGTATTCCAATTTTAAGCTCTCTTTTTGGGTATTGTTTTTTTATAAATCCCTTAGAGCCTGTTTGAAAAGTCTTGAATCGGCTGCAAAAGCGTGAGAACGGTTCTGATTTCCGCAAATTTGATGGCAATAGGCAGGCTATTCCCATAAAATTTGCAAAAATTTGTCCTCGCTCTCACACTTTATCGCTTCGATTACGACTTTTCAAACAGGCTCTTAGGCGCCTTTCAAAAATTCAATGGCTTTATCTTTTTCCTCAATTGAAAATCCCTTCATGCCTATATTTTTAAATATTTTTCCTTCAAGATCCACAAGCTTATGGATCCATTTCTTATGTGTTACAACCGCTATTTTGCTAAAATGCGACAAACCAACATCAACAAAGAACTTCAGTTTCTCTATCATTGCATCAAACTCAACGCCGCCAAGGCTTACAACTTCTTGATATACGATCAGTTTTTCATCTCTTTGAATTTTTTCCTTAAATATGGAAAGCACGGATGCCATCTCCTCTTCTGTGATTTTGCCTTCCAAACGATAGGCAACGGCTTTTTCAATCCCTATATCAATCATTTCTAACATTCCGGACACCTCCTTGTTGATGATGATTTAAGTGGGTGTAGCTCTTTTACTTCTCCCGCCCCTACCATGATTGATTTTGCAATAAATTGTAGGGGCAGGTTCTAAACCTGCCCTTATCGGATGCAAAAAAAGGAAAATTAGGCATCCTTCAAAATAGCGTCAAAGTAGTTTACACTTTTATATATCGTCCCTACGGGACTTGTTATATAGACAGGAACTTTTCTATAGATATTATGTCCCTAACGGGACAAAGTGTAAACTGGCAAATGAAGGATGCCGAAAATGGCATCCTTCATAAGACAGCTAAAGTAGTTAACACTTTTTCGATCTGTTCAGCCACAAATTTTTGTAGGGTGGGTGGAGTGTAACGGAACCCACCATTTATGGCAATGCGGTGTCTCCGGGGTCAGACCATATTTTGTCACCAAGTCGACCATTTGACTGAGTACAAAGGGATATGCCCCCCACCGGCCATTATGAATGCAAGTGCTCCCATATCAAAGAGTTGCATAACGAGTTGTTTCTGGGAGTCATGCATCATCGGCAGATGTTTTAGCGACACCAGTTCCTCTTGATCTAACATTGTTCCAATTTTGAGAAATATCTCCTCGGTTTGCTCTTTTGTTGGCTCTTTGGGAATATTTATGCCAAAGCCGCTAAAAATATTTAACAACGTTTCCACGGCCCGATGCGGCAGGTTTTGCACCATTACAAAAGTAATTATCTGGTGTTTATAAGCCACGAAGGTATGTGATATGTCACTGGAGAACGCCAACACCTTTTCTATAAACTTCTCCATGTCTTCAATATTACCGCATAAGTAGTGCCTGAACGGAAAATAACTTATTTAAATAATTTCAATGAGTTAATTAAGAAATAACGAAATGAATAATTTTCTCATGAGAACATGGAAAATTTCATGAGAAATCTCATTTATTTCTCATTTCTCACACATAACTAATTATTTATTAATAAACATAATGATGCCAAATATATTTGTTTTGTGACTTGATTGAATTTTCACGTTTCTCATTTAGTTGGGAATTATGAGAAATGAGTCAATTTTTCAAATCCAAATATATTCATAACACATTATAATTAATCATAATTATATTTTCCGTTCAGCCACTAATTAATTTCAACAAACTGGCAGATAACGCTTCAATTCCGAATTTAATGATATTAAAGCGAGCCTTTTTAAGACGCATCAGCTCACGGAGGCTCAGGTCTGGGCGGTGTTCACAAGAGATCGGGGAAGCACCTTCCTTTTCACAAAGCAAAGGAAGCAAGGCGTTGTGAAATGTGACGGGCAACACTTTGTCGATCAGGAGAATCCGGTTCTGCGGGTGTCGGGCATTAATCTGTCCTAATTCCCGAACGACTTTTGTGACCGCTTTTTGACGAAACCGCACACGCTTGCCGTTCTGGCCGTAAAAAGAGCATTTGCCCCACCAGCATCCCCGGCTGGTTTCATAGCCGATAACAATTTCCTTGGGAGAATTGTGCGTTAAAAAACGATGTAATTGTGTGAAATAACTATCGTAATCAGGCAACGGAATATTATCTAAATCTTCAACGGGCTGCGCTTCGATGATGTTTCGTGAAGGAGGTTTGCCAGTGGAATACCTTTCTAAAAAATCAGCGAAGGTCTGTTCGCTTTCCCCTGAAAAAATGTAATCAATGAAAGGGCTTAATGAAGCGATTCCCTCGGTCATTTCGGCTTCGCAGTTGGAACCGCCGATTAACGTGCAAGTATCAGGTTGTATCTTTTTATACTCGCGAAGGCCATAATTGGTGATTTTATAATTGATCAATACCTTAATTCATAGGCGTAAGACATATTTCAAAATCACCAATTATGACCGTGCCAAGTATAATTGCATTGATCAACGCGATGCAGCAGTTGTTTTGCTCCCAGTTCGTAGAACACCCGATAATTTTGTAATCAAGCGATGCGATTGTCAGAGACACCTCTTGCGTGAGTGATTTGCAAATTTTTTCAATCTCAAAAAAGGTGTCGAGGTCGAAAGTGGTATTATCATAATAATTATATTCAAACTCCGCCATGTGGTGGCGCCGTTCGTTTCCGAACACTGACTTAACCGGATTTAACACAAAGCTCCGGCGATTTTCCCAATGGAGGCAAGCCGTAGGCGCTCCTGGCAAATAGTCGTTCGCCTAACATGCGAAACGGTTGGCCAAAACTGATGCTTTCATACAGGTCATTCCCTATAATTGAGGCCAGAAGAAGTTTTACATATAAAATATCAGTTTTAAAGCCAAGTTTGCGGGCAATGGTTTGAAGAATATGAGGTCCGATGATAGGGGTTCGGGCATTGACAAAGGGCGGAACAATAAAAAGAATATCACCTCGTGGCAAGACAGCAAGAATATGTTTTTTAATATCAGTCATTTGATTCATGGCAGACATGTATTTTAGGTTCAGGGGCGAAATAACTTTCCCATTTCATATTCATAATCAGAACGATTTAGATATTGTTAAAAAAACAATTTTTATAATCCTGACAATGATAAAGCAAGCTATAAAATGGGTTCAGGACACATTCATTATTAAATGTTCTCTAAGAATTTCAGCGGACTTTGAAATAGCAGTATGGGTTTTCAACCGCACAGGTCGATATTTGTTAGACGCTAAATTTTATACGGGAGGCTTGACGTTTAAATTCGGATATGAAAAGTGTAAAATATTTATCCATACCAAGTGCCTGAACAGAAAAGGCCAAATCTTTTAAAGCCTCTTTTGCCGAAGGGGGCGTTTGCGTTCAGGCACTCCCTATTTTAAAAGGAGGAAAAATGCTGAATTTTGGAAACATTCTTGGCGCCTTGATGGAAACCGGCTTATCCGGATCGACCCATAAACGGGCGCAAAAAGCGTTTCGGTCCGGCGGTGGACTCGCCGCCGGTGGTCTTGCAGATATGCTCGGCAGCCTGGGAGATGTAGGCGGCGCGCTTTCCGGGATACTGGGCGGCGGCAAGAGCAGCGGCGGGATGCTGGGCAATGTGCTGGGGGAAGCCGGCGGATGTTGGGCGATAACAAGAATTTGGCCTTGGACGGTTTGGGCGCATTGGCCAGTTCCCTGACGGGTGGCAGCGGCAAGTCTGTGAGCGGTTCTTTGGGCAGCGGTGCCATGGCCCTTTTGGGAGCGCTGGCCTTTTCCGCGTTGAAGGGCGGCGGTCAAAGTCAAACCGTGGAGGAGACGCCGTTGGGACTTCGTATGCCTCAGAATCGCCAAGAACAAGACCAGTTGGAAAAGGACACCGAGTTGGTGCTTAAGGCCATGATCAACGCCGCCAAGGCGGACGGCCGTGTCGATAATGCTGAAATTCAGCGGATCGCCGGTAAATTCGAGGAGGTCGGCGCAGATGCCGAAACCCGGGAATTTGTTATGGACGAGCTGGAACGCCCTTCCGACCTCCGGGGCATTGTCGCCGCTGCCGGTAATCGTCCCCAGGCAGCCGCCCAAGTGTACGCTGCCTCGCTGCTGGCAATCGAGGTGAACACCGTCGCCGAAAAGCGATATATGGAACAACTTGCAGATGGGCTGAGGCTTTCACAGCAGACGGTTTCCTTTTTGGAAAACGCCGTCGGTCTGTAACAGACTTGGAATTGGCAGGGTCACAGCGGTCTGTGCGGCCGCTTTCGTTAATATAATATAATATGATGGGAGAAGGAAGAGGTGGGATTATTCGATTTTATGAAAGATATCGGCAAAAAAGTTTTCGGTGATGAGGATGAAGCCCCCGAGAGCATCAAAGCCCATATCGAAAAAGACAATCCGGGGATAACCGGTCTTAATGTGGCGATTAAAGACGGGGTGGTTGAATTAAGCGGAGAAGCCGCCAGCAGTGAGGCAATGGAAAAGGCCGTACTCATGGCCGGCAACCTGAAGGGCGTCAGTGAGGTTCGCGTCAGCAATCTTACGGCCCCCCAGGGAGACGGCAAGATTGAATACTATGAAATCGTTTCAGGTGACACCTTGTCAGGCGTATCAAAGAAATTTTATGGCAAGGCGTCGGAGTATATGCGTATTTTCGAAGCCAATCGGGAGGTGATCAAAGATCCCGACCTGATTTTTGTAGGTCAGAAAATTCGTATTCCAATGGATTGAGCCACAGGTTAGCAGGGACGGCGGTAGTCTGGCCGCCGTCCTTTAAAGAACAAGAAATATAGGATGTTTTCCTATATAGCCACCCGTTTTTTATCGTACCTTTAAATATTCAAAGTCTCCATCCTCCAGTCCGTCTGAAGCGTTGTGTCAAAAGCGTTCCAATCTTCCTTTTCATTCGCCATGGATTTATAAGTATCTTCCCAGGAAAGTTTGTTGTCGTTTTTCTTCCGAAGAAACAGTCCTTGTAGAATTTCCAATAGGCGCCAGCTTAATAACCTTTGCTTTTATTTCTTTTTTCATGGGTATTGCTCCTTGCAATTTTAATGATATTGCGTAATCATAATAATTAAATCTATTAATAAAAATCAAGCCGAAATATGGCAAAAAAAAATATAAAAACCGTCTTTAGCTGTCAATCGTGTGGCTACCAAACCCCCAAATGGCTGGGAAAATGTCCCGACTGTGGGCAATGGCACTCTTTTACAGAGGAAACCGTCACACCCCGTGTGACCAAGCGGGCGGAGGAAACTACGCTGTCAGGAACAGGCACGCCGGTTCCGGTTCCAATTGATGCGATAACGATTGAAAATGAACAGCGTCTGTCCACCGGGATTGGAGAGTTTGACCGTGTTTTGGGTGGTGGTGTGGTGCCCGGCACGCTGGTGTTGATCGGCGGAGACCCTGGCATCGGCAAATCCACGCTCATGCTGCAGGCGCTTTATGGATTGGCGCAAATCGGCCATAAAGTGCTTTACGTGTCCGGCGAAGAATCGATTCGTCAAATCAAATTGCGCAGCCAACGCTTAAACACGCAGGCTCCCCAATTGTTCGTGGTCTCAGAAATTGATATTGATGTCATCCTGACAATGATCAAATCATTTGACCCGGCCTTAATTGTGATTGACTCTATCCAGACCATGTTTCATCCAAGCCTTTCTTCGGCTCCGGGAAGCATCAGCCAGGTCAGGGAAACCACTTTAAAACTGATGCTCATGGCCAAACGTACCGGCATTCCTGTTTTCCTGGTGGGGCATGTGACCAAAGATGGGGCCATCGCCGGGCCGCGACTTTTGGAACACATGGTTGATACGGTGCTTTATTTTGAAGGCGACCGCAGCCACATTTTCCGAATTTTAAGGGCGGTCAAAAATCGTTTCGGTTCAACCAACGAAATCGGCGTGTTTGAAATGAATCGCAACGGACTGGAAGAGATTTCCAATCCTTCGGCGTTGTTTCTTTCCGAGCGACCCGATAATGCGCCCGGTTCAGTTGTAACGGCCTGTATGGAAGGCACACGGCCGGTTTTAGTTGAAATCCAGGCATTGGCAAGCAGCACCCATTTGGGCACGCCACGCCGCACCATTCTTGGATTAGATGCCAACCGGGTGGCCCTGTTGGTGGCCGTATTGGAAAAAAAGGTGGGCTTCCAATTAATGGGGCATGATCTTTTTATGAACGTGGCAGGCGGCGCCAAAGTGGTGGAACCGGCTGTTGATATCGGTATAATTTGTGCGGTGGCATCCAGTTTTATGGATAAACCGGTTCCCGAAGGCACGGTTGTTCTGGGTGAAGTCGGTCTTACCGGCGAAGTTCGCGCCATCGGACAGATAGAAAACCGCGTCAGCGAATGCGAAAAAATGGGTTTCACCCGCTGCCTGCTTCCGGAAAGCAACCTGGCGCGCTGCAAAGAGATTCAAGGCATCCGAATTTTGGGGATTAAAACGGTGTCTGATGCGATTGAGGCGTTGTTTTAAGTTCAAAGTGGCTACCTAAAGCGGGACAAATGTAAAACGGAAAGCTGTTCCGCTTTTTCATTCTTTCAGTCATTAAGTTTATATATGAAAGTGTCCCGCTTTATGTTGGTAGCCCACTTTTCCATTTCGTCCCTAAACGATTATTGACTATCCGAATAAAAACTGATTATAACGGATTTGGGGGGGAGG
>JAOZRC010000928.1 GCA_029940345.1 Desulfobacterales bacterium | reverse complement strand
AAAGGGAAAAAAAGCCTGGTTAAAGCCGCTGGTTCAGGGAGATAAATATAAATTTGAGGTGAAGCGCGGTGATTATCCCGATGAAGCCAAAAAAGGGACCAAATTGGCGCGCGGAGCGAAATTCCGGTGCATCCTTTCAAATGCGCCGATGGAGCCGAAATACATAAAGAGCGAAGGCATGGCGGGGCGTATGGGGCAACGGATGATTGCTATTGTTGCCGCGGGACAGCGAGGGCGCATTTATCTGCCTGCCATTAAAGAAATGGAACGGGTTGCACAGTCTGCAACATCAAAATGGAGGCCGCATACAAAACTCAACCATGAACCACGGGCTATATGGACGCCTGCTTATGGCGTAGATACTTATGATAAACTTTTTACCGAAAGACAACTGGCAGCTTTAACCACTTTTTCCGATATGATTATGTCAACGCGGAAGAAAGTGATCGCAGATGCCAAAGATACGGGATGGATGGATAACGAAATCGGTTTGAATGACGGCGGTGCCGGGGCGACGGCTTATGGCGATGCGGTGGCGGTGTATTTGGCATTTGCAATTGATCGAAGCGCTGACTTCAATAATTCTTTGACAGGCTGGCGTTCTGCGAATGAAAAAATTATGGGGCTTTTTAACCGCCAGGCCATTCCCATGGTGTGGGATTTCGGCGAAGCAAATATTATTGAAGAAGTTGTCGGCGGTTTTCCAACAATATTAAAATATCAGGCCAAGTGCATTGAAAAAATTGTGCCATTTAAACAAGGTTACGGTTTACAAGCCAATGTAAGTAATCAGAATATCAGCCAGGATAAAATAATATCTACCGATCCACCTTATTACGATAATATTGGCTATGCCGATTTATCCGATTTCTTTTATGTATGGCAGCGTCGTACACTGCGCCATCTTTTCCCTGATATCTACGCCACAATGACAACGCCTAAAGAAAAGGAATTAATTGCGACACCCTATCGTCACGGCGGCAAAGCAAAGGCCGAAACGTTCTTTATGAACGGTATGGCTCAGGGGCTGAATAATTTAGCTGAACAGGCATGTCCGGCCTTTCCCATTACAATCTATTATGCTTTTAAGCAGGATGCCAACACGGCCTCAACCGGGTGGGAGACCTTCCTTGATGCTTTGATAAAGGCCAGTTTCTCAATCACAGGCACATGGCCTTTGCGAAGCGAACAGTCAACGCGCATGATTGGCATAGGCACAAACGCCCTCGCCTCATCCATCGTCCTGGTCTGCCGCAAACGTTCAAAAGACGCCCCCAGCGTCTCCCGCCGCGAGTTTCAACGGGAATTAAAAATGATGCTGCCCGAAGCCTTAGAAGCCATGATCGGCGGCAGTGAAGGTGCATCGCCCATTGCGCCGGCAGATCTGGCGCAAGCGGCCATTGGGCCGGGTATGGCCGTGTTCAGCAAATATGGTGCGGTGCTGGAAGCCGACGGAACGTCCATGCGGGTGCATGATGCGCTGGTGCAGATCAACCGCGAGATCGACGATTATTTCAACGCCGCCGAAGGCGATCTGGACCCGGACAGCCGCTTTTGCATCGATTGGTTTCAGCAGTACGGCTTTAAAACCGGGCCTTTTGGCGAGGCCGACGTTCTGGCCCGGGCCAAAGGCACCAGCGTGGATGATGTTGCTTTCGCCGGTGTGGTCGCATCCGGCGGCGGCTCGGTGCGCTTGCTGACTTTCGACGATTATCCCCATGATTGGAACCCGGACAAAGATCCGCGCATTCCGATATGGGAGGCGACGCATCAGCTTATCCGCGCTTTGCGTCAAGGCGGCGAAAGGGCCAGCGGCGCTCTTTTGGCGCGTCTGGAGAGCAAGACGGAAGCGATCCGGCAACTCGCCTACCGGCTTTATACCTTGTGCGAACGGCGTAAATGGGCAGAAGAAGCCAGGGCGTATAATGAATTGATCTGTTCCTGGCATGCGATTGTCACCGCAAGTGAAGCCACCGGCGTTAAAGGAGAGCAAATGGATTTGTTTTGATTTTTTCCACATGTTCGTTTATAATTGAATGTAATGAATTGTTGGTGAATGTAGGGTGGGTGGAGTGTAACGAAACCCACCATTCGGAAGCAAGGCGGTT
>JAOZRC010000927.1 GCA_029940345.1 Desulfobacterales bacterium | reverse complement strand
TAAGAGACAGTAATTGAGTCGACAGAATACCGACCAATGCCATGTTTTCGCGTTCACTTAAAACACCGTCTCCGTGATGATCCGCTTTTTTTATCAGTCTTGACACTTTTCGATGGTCAAAATAGCCGGTCTGTTTCAATACGTTTTCTGAAAGTAATTCATTTACAAAAGCGGGCCTTGAATCGCCGAAAAAACAGGAACTGATAGGCGCCCGATACGGCTGCTTGGCACGCTTGACGATTGGCGACGGTATCGAATCACGGGCTGCCTGTTTAAGAACAAATTTTTCAGTCAGGCCGTTCATGCGTAACCGCGGCGGAATCTGACAGGCCAATTCGACCACCCGATGGTCCAGAAAAGGATAACGGCCTTCTATCGAATTGGCCATTGCCATACGATCCCCTTGGGATGACAAAAGATAATTTGGCAGAAAAATGCTGCTTTCCGTGTACTGGGCGCGAGACAGCGGATTCCATGACATAAAGTCAGGCGGCAGCATGGAAGCGTATCTGTCAAAAAATTGGCTCAAATTTTCGGTGTCATTTTGAATTTCGGGTGTAAAGAAGTTTTGTAATTGAGATGTATTGCGCCAGCGGAGTAAATGGGAATAGACTGGCGAATCAGTCATCTCAAGACCTTGCTTAAAGAAATGTTTAAGAAACGCTTTGGCGCTTCCATTTTTTTGTTCAAATATATATGGATAAAGCCGTTCTAACAGTCTGGGTCGTATTTCTGAATCGGGAAAACGCGCCCAGAACCGGCGCACTTTGTCTTCCTTGAATATATTATACCCCGCAAAAATTTCATCGGCGCCTTCACCGGTCAGGACAACTTTATAATTATTATCACGCACCAGTCGTGAAAGTTGATATAAAGGAGCGGGCGCGGTTCTGAGAATCGGTGTTTCCGTGTGCCATATTATTTCGGGAAAGGTTTTACCGATATCCTGAGCGGAGCAGCGGACCGTGCGATGATCCGTTTCTAACGCATTAACTGCCTGGGTTTGAAAGGATGATTCGTCAAATTGTTCATCTTCAAAGCTGACTGAAAAGGTGCACAAGGCATTGTTGAAGTTACGTTTCACCATAGAGCTGATGTAAGTGCTGTCAATACCGCCGCTAAGGTAAGTTCCCACCGGCACATCGGCCCGCAGTCTGATTCGGGTGGCATCTAAAAGCACGTTTTGCAACGCTTCGGTCCACTCCTCTAATGATCGACCAGTAACGATTGGTTCACCGAACGGTAACTGCCAATACGGTTTTACAGACAACCCTTTAGCGGAAAAGACGGCATAATGCGCAGGCGGGAGTTGGTGAATATTTTCAAAAGCGGTTGTGGCTCCCAGAGGTGACCAACAGGTAAAAATATCACCAAGGGATCGCAGGTCAAGTTTGCGGGAAATTGACGCGTCTGCAAACAGGGCTTTGATTTCAGAACCAAAAACCAGGCGTCCTTTCAGATAGTGATAAAAAAGCGGACGAATTCCCATTCGGTCACGCCCCAATAGCAGCTTGGCGCGTTTCTGATCCCAAATAGCAAAGGCGAACTGGCCGTTCAACTTAGCAAACATATCAGTGCCGTACTCTTCATAAAGGTGAACCAGCACTTCAGTGTCCGATTTTGTGTAAAACCGGTGACCGCGTACTATCAAATCCTTGCGCAAACGGGGATAATTAAATATTTCACCATTGAACACCACCCAAACGGATTTGTCCTCATTGTAAATGGGTTGATCGCCGCCGCTCAGATCAATGATACTCAGACGCGCATGAGCTAATCCGGCCGGCCCGTTAATAAAAAGGCCATAGGCATCCGGTCCTCGATGGTGCATCAGGCCTGCCATTCGACAGAGGACTTCCTGCATCTCTTCTGGGTGATTAAGATTTATAATTCCTGCAATTCCGCACATATTTTTTATGACGAATTTTACTTGCTCGCGCGTTGATTAGAATTGATGATAAAAAAAAACATCTCAGGTGTCATTGTTCAATGTATTACTGACTTCTTTAAGAACTGAAAATATGTTGGGAATTTTTGGAACTTCTCTGACAGAATTACTATCTGTATGAATACGATGAGGAGAACTTGCTATATTGGGAAAATGAGGTGCA
>JAOZRC010000926.1 GCA_029940345.1 Desulfobacterales bacterium | reverse complement strand
TACTTTGTCTGTTCTTGTCAACTAAAAGTACGCATTAGTCGGATGAACCATATATGTTTCCGGCGATACCCACCCTACCGATAAGTGTAACCGCACAGGTCGAAATTTTTCGACCAGTGCGGTTGAATTTTCCGTAGGGTGGGCATCGCCGGAAACAAAACCTGATATATTGCACTGATCTGTGTCGGCGATGCCCACCATTTAATAATAAACCGGTGGGCAAAGGCTGTTTCCTTTAACGGGGTCTGCGGCTTTGCCTAGATCTTATGCTATAAACCAGGTGAGCGCCAAAACGTTGCCCACCCTACATTTTATAACAACCGCACAGGTTGAAATTTTTTACTGATTTAATTCGAAAGGAGCAATTATGATCAGACTAGCACACGTCAAAGGGTTATTGGCAATTCTTTTAGTTTTAATGTTTATCCAAAGCGCTGCGGCGCAAGTGCCCCAGATTATGAACTACGAAGGCACGCTCACCGATACAGATGGCAATCCGGTTCCTGATGGGACTTATGAGATTCAATTCAGACCTATACTGAGACGCCGCCTTTTATGTTAAGCGACGGCTTCGGTGAAAAGACCGTGTATGTGAAAGTGAAAAACGACGCTGGTGAATCCCATGCGCGCAACGATACGATTGAATATCTGCTCGACACGGATAGCGACGGCGTGGCAGATAAATATGATGAGGATGATGACAATGACGGCATGTCCGATGAATGGGAAACCACGCATGGTTTGGATACGCTGAATCCCGATGACGCCGCGCAGGATAATGACGGCGACGGGTTGACCAACCTTGAGGAATTTATTTACGGCAGCAATCCTTCAAATACAGATACGGATGGCGACGGATGGACGGATTATGAAGAAGTCTATGTCCATCAGACCGATCCGGCTGATACGGACACCGACGGCGACGGAATCAGGGATCCCGAAGATATGAATCCGGCCGGACAGGGGCAGCCGTCCTCCAGTGGAAACTATATGATGCTCACTGGGGTGTTTGACAGCGGCGGCGATCTGCGCAATGACACCCTTTATACGAATCAGGACCGCATCGGCATGATAGCCGGAAACATCACCGCGGACCAGGCGATTGTCACCACCACGGCCCAAATCGGACCCGAAGGCGGAACAATAACATTTCCGGGCGGCTTGCTGACCCTTATTTTTCCACCTGGTGCGACTTCCGATTACACACCGTCGCATCGAATTTCAACGATTCAAACGACCGTACACCATGCAAAACGGACATGAAATCAAGCTATAATTATTCATCATTGATAATTCTTAGCAAGGAAGAAACCGGGTAATAAGGCTTTAAAATATAGGCATCGAATTCATCGGCAATTTTTTTCAGTTTTTTTAGATTTTCAGGGGTTTTTCTGAACATGAAATCAAGCGTTGTCACAGGCGCACCGTGCAAAGCGGCGGCGTTTCCGATCATGGCTGCTTCCAGTCTGACTTTATGAAACACCTGGGTGATTTTTTTCAAAAGCGGTTCAGCATTCATATTAACACTTATGGACGAATTGCAAATTCGTTCCACAAACTGGCATCCTTCAGATGACACTGAAAGTAGTTGACACTTTTTATCTCTGGTTCGTAGTTCCGCCGTAAGGCGGATCTTATTCCCGCCTCACGGCGGAGCTACGAACTGTTAACCGAAAAATGAAGGATGCCAATTACTGTGTATACTCGTGAAGGCCATAATTGGTGATTTTATAATTGATCAATGCCTTAATTCATAGGTGTAAGACATATTTCAAAATCACCAATTATGACCGTGCCAAGTATAATAAAAATTAATCCTCCAATTTACGAATACAGTCCTGTGGAAAGCGATGCGTGCCTTTATCGACCAGACTGACTTCCACCAACGCATCGGGATCGTTAATACTGGTGTCTGGATCCGTAACGATGCCATGCACGCCGACAAATTCGTCCATATAATTTTGCCAGCCTTCATCATCCGATTTTCTGAAAATTTCTACGCGCTCTCCTCGGTGCAACATGTTTTTATCCTTTTTTAGTTTTTTATATTTTAAAATGGGCATCCTTCATAAGACAGCTAAAGTAGTTAACACTTTTTCGATCTGTTCAGCCA
>JAOZRC010000229.1:2179-7823 GCA_029940345.1 Desulfobacterales bacterium | reverse complement strand
TTACACTCTGCCCACCCTACATTAAAAAGTGTAAACCGACAAATGAAGGATGCCTCTTTTTCTTATAAATCCTTATTTTTATGAAGAATCCTTATAAATGGCGAGATAAATCACACCAAATTATTTGTTAAATCATTATCAACAATAAAAACATCCATTATCATATTCTTTGGAAAAACAAAAAGCAAGGAATTTGATATTTGAAGTAACCCTTCATTTCCTTTAGACCCTATTTCAAAAATTTTAAATCTGTTGCAAAAACCTGAAAAGGGTTAAAATTTTGAAATAGTCCCCTTGAAATATAATATTATCCTTCAGTGGTTGGATTTTGGCTTGATTTTATTCATGCTTTTCATATATATAGTAAGCTTACAATGACACTTAGGCGATGATTATCGTTTAACCAAAATGAAGGATTCCCAACTTAGAAAAAATTTATCTATCGGAGATGTATGAAAATACTGGAATATTTAATTTGCAGGTAACAAAGATTCGTGTTGACTGATGCAACCCGAATGAACCGGAGGTAATAAATTGAAGATACTGATGATAACAGTTTTCATCGTTTCAGTAATGGTGAGCTTAGGCGTAGCTGATGAGCGGTTAGCAGTGGAACAGGACAATCAATCTTTTAAAGCGCTCCTGGAACAGCGAATGAAAGAAAACCGGCAAAAGAAAAAGCAGGAAGCCCACAAAGAAGCCAAGCATAAGGCGAAAAAAGAGGCCGAAGAGAAACAGCGGCAGAGAGACACATGTGTTTTAATAAAAGAAGCCCTTTTCAATTATTTTGAAATATGGGAGTCCGTAGCTAGTGATCTGGGCGCGGAATTGGATTTTGATGTGGGCGACCCGCCGGATGATATCCAAAAAAATGTGGGGGTGAATGAATTTATCGACCATCCGTACGATAAATGTTCCTTTTACTTTATTGATCAGATCCTTTGGGATCGCAACATCTCCCGCAAAGCATATTTTAAATTTAGAATCGGCAACGACTCCAAACCTTACTATATCACTATTTTTTCCACCTACTACAACCCCAAAATAACCCTGCCGGAAGTGAAGTCGCAATCGGTGCCCCTATATAATCATCGCAATATTTCACAAAAAACGATCGAGGGATTGCTTGATGACAAAAGACGCGTTAAATTTAAGGAAGATGTTAAACTTTTTTTATTAAAAAGTATGCAGTAATCTGATTAAAGGAGATACCCCAAACATGGACCGAATGGATGACATTTTAAATGTGGTGCGCTATTTTCTGAGTCTCTATCAACTTCATCTAGGGGCTAAAAAGGACGATTCGGCGTTATTTGTGCGTGCTGATTCCGGAACGGCGGACAAGAATTTCAAATACCAGTTGCGCGTCAAGCACGATGGTCACTGGTTGACCCGAAGATTGACCGTCGGACCGATCGGGGAGGACAGCGGCGCTAAGAGCAAATGTTACAAAGCAATCTATGGTGATACGGTTGTAATTAAACTGCCGCCGGAACAAATCCAAAACTACTCCGATTATATTGCTGAAATCAAGAACCAGGCCGCTATTGTCGATTTGCTTGAACCCGAAATCGAATGCATCACACCGGAAGTGTCGGTGCTTTTGAAAAATATACCCAGTTTTCTTAAAATGGCCGGTGATATCCAAAAGGATGATCCGGGTCTTGAAAAAAAATTATTAAAGCGTATGGGCGCTTATTCCAAGCTGCATGATTACCTGAAAATTAACAATAACTATGCCTTTTTTATGAATTTATCGCGCTACTCCTTTGTGGGGGATGTGATCGCTGACATGCACACCGTCAATGACAGCATGGTTATCGAAGAAATCCATAATACATCTGAAGTTTTATGGGATTCAATGTCCTTTGCCAACCAATATGGCAAGGAGCGGCGTTTTGTGTGGGACCAGATGAATGCGGTTTACAACCAGTATAGCAAAGAAATAGATAACCTTATAAAACAAAAAAAGCTGGCGTCATCAGTGCCGGGCTATAAACTGAAAGAATGGTTCTTAACACTTTTTTCCGAAAAAAAAATCACGGAAAATTCTTCCGAATATTCGCCTAAATTTTTAAGCGCACTAAATGATTTGATTGAGAATATTGTTTGGGATAGCCGCGAGGCAATTGAAACATACAAAAACGGGGTAAGTGATCATATAAAGGAGACTCAATTTATACGCAGCCGAACGAAAATGGGAGCGCTTAGCGCCAACCTCTTGGAACTCTTGAGCATGCTTAAAAAAAAAGGCGTCGCCATCCGAGATTTAAAGCCGGACAACATGTTTATCAAAGGCGATTCATCAAGAATCTCACTTTTTCTGGCCAATCCCCATGAATACGCTATTGGCGTTATTGATTTTGAAACGGCTGTCGGCATTAAAGCGGTCAGTAAAAAATTCCCGCAACCATTATTGGGTGGAACGCCGGCGTATGCCACGCTTTCCAACTTTATCGTCAATGAATTGCTTCGTTATCTTTTGGGGGACATTACCCGTGTACTTCACCTTCAGGATTGGTATGCGACCATCGGAATGATCTATAATGTTGTCACCGGCAACGGCTTGTTTGAGGAGACTAAAAAATTGCTGCCCCAAATCATGGCGATGATGCAGCGCACACCGATGGATAAAGATCAGTTAGTGAACTTTTTTAAAACCAATAGCCGCCTGTTTTGGTCTTCGGCCGCCAGGGAATTAAAGCAAAAGCTTGAGGCTGATAAAGAGCGTTTGTGTGCTGTGGAAGTGCCTTTGATCGAGACCGCTAAAAGTGTAAGAAAAGCGATTAAGCAGGACCTTTTATATGAAAATAATAAGCTAAACAAGAAAATATATGAACATGTCATTTCCCAAAATTATTTCAGCAGCACTAAACATAAAAAACGCCTGTTTGAATCATCTGTATCTAAAATTGAAGATTTTATCAAAATTTGGAAAAATCCTGCAAATTTCCCTAAAGTTCCGCAAGCAACAAAAGCTAAAATGCTCATCTTTTTGAAAGAAGTTCAAAAGCTTAAATACCAATCGGAAGAAAATACCGCACTGCTCCGCAAACTTGATGGAAGAAATCCGCGGATATCTGTTTACGATTTGTTACCATTAATGTTTAACACCGTTCGCAAGGGAATGTATAAAGAGGCATGGGGCGCTCTGGTTGAAGGGGTACGCGTCGCACCGAATGAAGACAAAAATGACCAAGACTATGAAGCCACACTTGTGACTTCCCCTGACACCGATGGGGATGATTCAGGCTATGAGAAAACTATCGTCGTTTAATCCATGACTTTCGGTTGCGATGCCACGCTACGTATCTTTTCCACAATGTTGTATAAAGTCTCCGATTGCCCGATGCACCCGCTGGGCACCTTCACCCAATAAAATACCGTGATTCTCATAATTAAAAACCTGATAGAGCTTATCCGCCGAGCCTAACAGTTCGTAAGTTTTAAAAGCGCCTTCCGGTTCGACGACCGGGTCGCCGTAGGCTTGAACCACCAATGCGGGGGCTGTGATTGTTGAAAGCCGCTCCTCAACATCATCCATTAAGCATTCAAGCTCCTTGACGCCGGCAATGGGATTGCGTATATAGTTGATGTGGGGATTTTCAGGATGGTTTTCCACAAACTCCATCTTACCACCGTCAATATGAACCCGATTCAACAGACGATTCCAGGCATTGACAGCCGGAACGAAGCGTGCCGAAATATTTTTAAGTTTCAGTGGCGGGCAAACCGCAAAGACGCCGTCAACAGCATTGATACGTGAGGCCAGATGCAACGCCAGACCGGCTCCGGCGGAAAATCCGCCTACAATAACACGTTTGCAAATATTGCGAATAATGACATAGCCTTCATCCGCAGCATCCACCCAGTCCGTATAGCTCCGTAAAGCCAAATCTTCAGGTGAGGTGCCGTGTCCTTTAAGACGAGGCGCATAAACATATAGCCCTTCAGAGCCAAGATAGTCCGCCAATTCCCTAACTTCTAACGGAGCCGCCATATAACCGTGAATCAGCACGACACCGATATTGCGTGAAGTGCCCTTAACCAGATAAGGCCTGCCAACGGACTTTTCTTTCGATTCACCCTCAATCGCATAATTCGCGTAATCCCTTTCAAAATCAAATTGGGCTTTTTGAATCAATTTGCGTGTCAGTTGATATTTTATGCGGATAGCCGGCTGGCGCGCCAAAGTTTCCAGCTCGTTTTGAAGGGTATGCAGCGGTTCGACTTCATTGGCAATTACGGCAACAGGGTTTTCAATGCGCGCCAGATGGAATTCAGGCGTGTCAGAAAAAGCGGATTTTCTGATCAGGCCCTCCTCCGTCTCCTCTAACACACCGGTTTGAATTGCTAATTTAAGAAAATTGACATATTTCAGATAACGATCATCCGTGAGCAGTGAGATCTGATTGCGGTCGAAAGATTTATGGCGAAAAGCCAACAATTTATTCAGGTCTAAGGTAGCTGCCAGGTAGAGCCGCCGTTTGAAATCGTCTGTATCAATATAGGGACGTGGTAAATGCTTCAGAAGAGATGCAAAAAGATGATCGTGGTTTACCGTTGTCATGCTGTAAATGGAAGACATATAACGATCCATCACACGCTGCACTGACCGGCGCAGAATTTTTTTAGAATGGATCGGGTCATCAAAGTTAATTGCCTGTGTTGAGGTGATATCTTTTTTGACTGCCGCATTTTTCATATACTGACTGATTTTAATGGGTTCGCCGAAACGGATATCCATATCCACGCCCGACAAAAGCATTGTGCCTTCTGTCATAATCTCTTCAATCATACGTTCGGTAACATTATCTGATGTTAGCGACGCCATGGTACTCAAAATGTTTTCCCGGGCGCGCATGGGATAATAAGTGATATTAACAGGAACGATGAAGACCCCTTGTCGGTTAACCTGTTGCGGAGACTCAATTTGAAAAAGCTTTGCCAGTCGTAATGCTTCATCGGGCGCATGTGATTGCATAAACAGCAACCGTTGTCTGTAAAATTCGGCTCGCAAAGCCAGCGTCGCCAAACCGGTGTGCGGAGGGCGCAGACAGCCATCACAAAAAACCATAAAATTGCCATTTTCAATTATTTTCTTGTTTTTTACCATGCACCCTTCAGGAAAAATAATCCAGGCGGCTTCACCTGTAAGCAGACTTTTAACAATCAGGCGATCGCGATCCGGATCCCTGGTAGACACAGCCCCCATCTTATCCAAAAAGGTTTTCAGAAATCCGACAAACAGTCCGTAATCAGCTAAAGACCACACCGGAATACCGATTAACTGGTGAATGTGGTATGGTAGCAGAAGCGTTTCAATACGTGTAAAATGATTGACTGCAAAAATAACAGAGCCCTTGGGAATATTTTTTTCATTATGAATCTGAATATCAGAGCGGGCGAGTTTGGCGAGGGCCTTGATGGCAAGGCCAGTGGTTTTATAAGCGTAGCGATTCATCTTGCTCCTTCCCGGTTGGAGTTTACTTTTGAAATTCCCAACCTGATGTTAAAACTCCCATTTTTCTTGACAGACGCAACGATTGTCATTAGCTTAAATCTTTTTTTAATAAAAATAAAGAATATTCGGCATCCTTCATAATAGCCCAAAAGTAGTTTACACTTTCAGGGGAGTGGGGGA
>JAOZRC010000229.1:0-2169 GCA_029940345.1 Desulfobacterales bacterium | reverse complement strand
CGTTCAGCACTCCTTTAAACTGTTAACCGGTAAATGAAGGATGCCGAAAATTCGCTTTCTTCATTTTCAGGTTAATCATTCAAATGAGTATTTTTTAACTTAAAACTTCTAACCTATAACTTTTAACTCAAACTATGTATTCTAAAATTCTTGTTTTACGTTTCTCCCAAGAAGAAGTGAACAAGCCCATTGTTTGCAAACTTGCGAAAAGATATAATCTGGACTTTAATATCCTTAATGCCATAATTTATCCTCGCCGCGAAGGAAGCATGGTGCTGGAACTCTCCGGCGCGCGCAAAAATTTTAAAGAGGGCGTGCAGTATCTCAAAGAAAGCGGCATTGACGTGAAAAACGCTTCTCAGGAAGTGATGCGAGACGATGAAAAATGCACCCATTGCGGCGCATGTACGGCGGTCTGTACGACCGGCGCCCTATCAATCGACCGTCCCGAAATGACAGTTGTGTTTGATCAACAACTGTGCAGTGTTTGTGAGCTTTGCATCAGGGCCTGCCCTACCCGCGCTATGACGATAATTCCGACCGACAGTAGCTTTTCTTAATGCTAAAAAAACATAATCATGTTCGCAAGGCTGCCGAAGCACACCTTTCTTTTTATGAGCCTTTATTATACCATCACAACTTTGGGTTGTAAAGTTAACCAATCGGAATCAGAACATTTGGCAGCCGGCCTGAAGGCACAAGGGATGCAAGAATCAGACGCCTCTAAAAGCGGACGCCTCCTATCCCAAACAGCCGATGTATGCATAATAAACACTTGTACAGTTACCCAAAAAGCCTCAATGCAGTCGCGCCAGGCAATCCGGCGGTCAATACGATTCAATCCCAACGCACGGATTATTGTCACCGGATGTTATGCCCAAATGGAACCGGATCTGATTCGGCAAATAGACGGGGTAAATGATGTCATCGGGCAGCATGAAAAAATGCTGATACCTGATTTATTCAAAACACCGGATTCAATCCAAGCGCAGGCGATCAATGGGCATACATTTTCATCACCTGAATCACTTTTTGACAACTTGAAGGGGCTGCCAATCTGTTTTGCCAGAACCCGACCCATTTTAAAAATTCAGGATGGCTGCAATGCGTTCTGCACCTATTGCATCGTTCCTTATGCCCGGGGACGCAGTCGCAGTATGCCTGTTAAAGACGTATCAGACGCTGTGAACGCAATGCATTCATCCGGAAGGCATGAAATCGTCCTGTCCGGCATCCACTTGGGATGCTATGGACAGGAACTTACACCGCCAACCTCTTTAACGGAATTGATAAACCATATTTTAACCACAACCTCAATTGAACGCATCCGTTTGAGCTCTATCGAACCGGTTGAATTAAAACCCGATATCATCAAATTGGTAGCTGATTCCAAACGCCTTTGCCGCCATTTTCACATTCCTTTGCAATCCGGAGATGATGGCATTCTTGAACGGATGCGCAGGCCCTATACGCGTTCCTTCTTTAGCGGATTGATCCGTCAAATTCATGCAATCCTGCCCGAAGCGGCCATCGGTGTTGATATTCTGGTCGGTTTCCCGGGTGAAACCAAATCGGATTTTAAGAATACATTTACGCTGGTGGAGGAATTGCCAATTTCCTATTTGCATGTTTTTCCGTTTTCACCCCGCAAAGGCACGCCTGCCTATACATTTACTGACAAAGTTGCAAGCAACATAATTAAAGCACGATGTCAACGCTTACGTCAACTCGGCAAACGCAAAAAAATTGATTTTTACCAAAAATTTATTCATCTGACAGTTGAAGTTCTGATTGAAAGCCAACGCGACCGAAAAACCGGTTTGTTAAAAGGCTTTACCTCTAACTACATTCCGGTTCTTATTCAAGCAGAAGATGAACTGAAAAATAAGTTAGTCATGGTGTGTATCGAACGAATAGATGTGAACGGAACAGTGTTTGGCAGCATCTCATAGCCATTGTATTAGAAAATTATTGGCAAATTCTTTTCGTTGTAAGCATAGCGGCATTTTAAACACCGCTTGACAATACGCTTTTCTTTCACTAACTGATGAGTAATCAAGAATATTAATGTTTTTGTTCAAAGCAGCTTTTTTTCAATCATCAAACAAATTATATATGCCAATTAAGGGTTGAAATTTTCGGATGCAATAAAAACAATGGGTTACGGCG
>JAOZRC010000228.1 GCA_029940345.1 Desulfobacterales bacterium | reverse complement strand
AGGGACGATATAGAAAAAGTGTAAACTACTTTTAGGCTATTTTGAAGGATGCCTTATTTTCTATGACTTCTCTAAGGTAAGTGGAAACAGATCATTCCGTAGTTTTTTTGATTTCAAGGCTGTAAATATTTTCCGCTTTATAAAATACCTGTTTGGTGGTGTAATCTAAAGACGACGTCAGATCCAGAACGATTCTCAGTTTCCCTTTATCGCTGTAGTAATGACTGCGCACTTTTTTAATCCACTGCCCGTTTACGGGAATAATTGAAGGCCCCTTCCAATCCGCAATATTTTTTATGTCAAGCACCACACGAGGCCGGTCTTTTTCAAGGACAAATGGCGATGGCGTATAAAATTGGTTAAAATCAATAAGCACTTTTTCCAAGTTGTTCCGGTCGATTTCATAGCTGATGCTTTTTATGATGATTTTGGCTCCGGGTTGATCTCCGAAAGCGTCAGATTGTGTCGTAACAGCAAAACCGGAGACGGTTTGCCAGTTTTCGGCGGTAATTTTCCATTCATCATTTCTATTTGCAAGCTTTAGTGCTTTTTTTCCGATTTTAGAAATCAGTTTACCCTTATATTGAGCTAAAAAAGATACGTCAGCTTGGTTATTTTCTATTTTGATGTCGACTTCTGAAATATCCAGCGATAAGGGCCCGTCACTTTTAAAATGGCCGCGTTTTTCTTTGAGCCAAGTCTTTAAATCAGTGTCGCCATGTTTAAATTTCGGACTGTAAAAAGAGCGATAGGAAGCGATTTGGCGGCTTAGTTGAGCGGTGCGCCAACCGCTAATAAATGATTTAATATCAGCAGTATCATCGGCCAGAGATGCCTTTGTAAATAGTAACATAAGGAAAAGCACCAGGATTATTCGTATTGCCTTCAAAGATTTATCCTCCTAATCTATTAGTTGAGTATCTTTTAACGATATCGACATATAATCTGATTGTTGTTTTGATGTCAAGTATGGATTTAGCGACAGATGTGAATGAAAGCTGTTGGAAATGCATGTGCAACAGCTTTTATTCTGGAGAACAGGAACATAACCACAATTGCAGATCTATCCGAACAAATGTCTTAACGGTATAATATCGGCCAGTTTGATCTGTCCTTGCCGGAGTGCATCAAGCTGTTGGGGGAGTGCATTCATCACTTCGGTTGCCAAATACCCACAGGCGCCAATTGTTGAAGCAAGATGATCGGCTGCGGCGCCATGTAAAAAGGTGCCAATCCGGGCCGCCGCACCGGGCCGACATCCTTGCGTAATCAGTCCGGCGATGCATCCGGTTAAAACGTCTCCCATGCCGCCGGAGGCCATCCCCGAATTGCCGGTGGGATTAATGGCGACGCCTTCTTGCGGGCAGGCGATTACCGTGCGAGCACCTTTAAGCACCATATAAACATTGAATTCATTGGCAAAATTGCGTGCGCAGCCTAAACGGTCCTGCTGTACTTCGGCAACCGTTAAATTGGTAAGTCTTGCCATTTCACCCGGATGGGGTGTTAGCACGATGGGAATTTCCAACTCTTTTAACAGGGCGGTATGGCCGCTCAAATGATTTAAGCCATCCGCATCGATAACGACCGGAACGTGGCTTTTGCATATAAGCGCGCGAATCAGTCGGCCGGTTTCCGGAGCCATTCCCAGGCCCGGGCCGATGGCGATACATTGTTTCCCGACAAGCAGCTTCATTAAAGGCTCCAGCGCCTGTTCATCTAAGCAGCTATCCTTGGTTGCGGGCAGTGGCGCGGTCATGGCCTCAATAACCTGATTTTCAAGTGTCAGGTTAATCTGTTCCGGAAGGCATAAGGTTACTAAACCGGCTCCGATACGCATGGCGGACATGGCTGTCATTGCTGCGGCTCCGGTTTTTCCGGGTGAACCTGAAATCACCAAAAGATGTCCGGTTCGGCCTTTGTGGGCATCCGGCCGACGCGGAGGCAGCGCATCCGGCAATTTTTCAGGTGTAAGCAATTGGACATATTGAACATCAGGAGCGACCTCGGCGGCAATATGCGGCGGAATGCCGATGTCGATAACGCCAATGTCGCCCGAATAAGCCGCCCCTGGATAAAGCATAAGCCCGGTTTTGGCATAAGCGAATGTGGCTGTGGCAATGGCGTGTACGGCAATACCGCAAGGTTGGCCGGTGTCAGAATTTAATCCTGAAGGAATGTCTACGGCAAAAACCGGTTTATTTTGATGATTCATAAAACGAATCACTTCTTTAAAATAGCCTCTGACATCGGATTTCAGTCCGGTTCCCAGGATAGCGTCGATCCAAATATCCTGCTTTACCAGAGCGTCATTGTGACTTTCAAACGTTTCCAGATCAGGCAGTTCGATTATAGGAATGCCGAGAGGGGCGAGCAAATTAAGATTCGCAGCCGCGTCGCCTTGCACGCGATTGCTTTGCGCTAATACAAAAACGGTGACCTGGCAGCCTTGTTGCGCGAGATAGCGGGCGATTACATAGCCGTCACCACCATTATTTCCGCGTCCGGCCATCACTCCGATTTGCTGCGTGCAGTTTTCAAACCTGTTATTTTCAAAGAAAGTTTCCAAGAAAAAACGCGTCGCCCCTCTTCCGGCATTTTCCATAAGAACAATACCGGGAATACCGAACGATTCGATCGTTTTACGATCCATTGTTTGCATTTCGCGCGCGGTTACCAAATTCATTTCAACCCCTTTTCGATGGCCTGCAAAAGCGAATCCGCTTTTTTTTCCATTCGCAAGGCTTCCTGTTCCGATTCTTCATGATCATAACCGCACAGATGAAGGATTCCATGCACAAGCAATTCACGGAAACGCATTGCTGTTCCGATTCCGGCGATTGCGCCTTCTTTGGCGGCGGTGTCTGCGGAAATGACAACATCACCCAGCAAATAGGGATTGACTTGGATAAATTCACCGGCTTGCATGGGAAATGCGATGACATTGGTCGGTCGGTCGCGGTTCAGATAGCGTTTGTTCAGTTCGGCGATTTTGAGATCATCTGCAATTAATATGGAAAGCTCCGCTTCAGCCTTGTCAAGCATGTTTAAAATAATCTCCGCGGTTTTGCGTATCTCTTTCAGGTCTATTCCATACTGATCGTGCTGATTGTTTATTAAAACATTCATAAGTTTTCAGGATGCCGGTTTCGTCAGATTTGCCCCAGGCGTTTAAGCTGAATCACACTGGCTTGCGTCTTTTTGGAAACCTGAACTTTTGTTTGTTTCGCTGCCTGTTTATCTGCATTTTCATGTTTTTCACCATTTTTTCTGGTTGTGTCTTTATCCTGATATTCGACGCGATGGTGATAGATGCCATTAAGGATTTTGTAAAAACTTTTGGAAATAAGATGCAAGTCTTTGAGTGTGAATTCGCAGTTGTCAAGTTGTCCGTCTGAAAAAATGTTATTGATTAAGCGTTGCACCAATCCTTGAATTCGTGCCGGCGTCGGATTATCAAGCGTGCGCGAGGCGGCTTCAACCACATCCGCCAGCATAATCAGACCAATCTCACGCGTTCGCGGTTTAGGTCCGGGATAACGATAGTCATCAATATTAACGGCATTATCGCCCTTTAGCCTACACGCTTTGTCATAAAAATAGCGAACCAGGCTTTTACCATGATGCTGCTGAATCGCGTCAATAATCACAGGGGCCAATTTATTTTTTTTGGCCATTTCAACGCCATCTTTAACATGGGCCATGATAATCATTTTCGACATGGAAGGTGCCAGCTTGTCATGTTTGTTTTTAACATTTTTCTGGTTTTCAATGAAATAAAGGGGCTTTTTCATTTTGCCAATATCATGGTAATAACCACAAACTTTGGCGAGCAGCGGATTGGCTCCGATTTCAGCCGCTGCCGCTTCCGCCATAGCGCCCACAACAAGTGAATGATGGTAAGTGCCACCGGCTTCGAGCATCAACTTGTGCAAAATCGGCTGGTCCAGATTGGCCGATTCCAGTAGGGTGATGTCGGTTGTATATCTGAAAGCGATCTCTGCCAGGGGAACGATGCCAGCCGTGATAATACCGGCTAAAATACCGCCAGTGAACGCAAAAACCCCATCCCAAAGCAGTTTCCAATCCACAAAGCCGGTAAAATCCGTCAGATCGGCTTGATAAACACTGAGTGCGACCGCTTGCACAAGATTGAATATTCCCAAGCGGATACCGGTATGGATAAATATTTTACGATCTTTACAGTTCTGAATCCAATAGGCGCCCATGGCACCGCTGAGGAAAAAATAGATGAATAGCGGCAAACTGGTATTTAAAATAAAAGCGGCTCCCACAGCGCTAATGATGGCGATGGAAAATGCCAGTTCAAAACCCATAAATACACAAACCATCATCGTGCCGGTTGCGATGGGAAATCCCAAAATCACAGATGCTTCAGATAGCATCAGGGTGCTGTCAGCGCTAAGGGACTCAGCCAATAATGTGGAAACACGAGTGAAGAAAAAGACGCTGATCAAAACGGTGGATATAAAAAAAAGATTTTTATAGTTATCCAGCAGACCGCAATTTTGGCATTGAATAAAAAGAAAATAAGTGGTGACCAGCAGAAAACCGATCATCATGGCCGAACCGATAGCAATCGTCCAAGGTTGATTTTTTTTCTGCTGAGTTTGCATTGTATTGAGATTAAGCAATTGTCGGGCCGTCACCCGGTCGCCTTCCCGCAAAATCATTTCACCTGCTTTGATTTTGTACATAACAGGTTTGACTTGAGTGGCAGCCATTTCTTGTCGTTTGGCCGTTTCACTTTTATTGGAAGTGATATTGGGTTGAATCTGTTTTTGACAAAAAGTGACAATTAAATCCCGCACTGTATGATGTAAGCTCCTTAATGGCAGTTTACTTTCAATGCGAACCATTTCCAGGGCTTGCTCCAAACCGTAATAAGGCTTTAAGCGCCGAACTGTTTTTTCATCCTGAGTCCCGATGGTTCTTAAAACAATGCCTTTTCCAACTTCATTCAGCAGTATCTGTTTGTTAGCGACAACCCCGTTTGCTAATATTTTATCTAAGATCAGAATAATCAGGTTTTCAATTTCAACAGAAAATTTTTCTTTTTCCAAGGTTGCATAATGGCTTTTACTGACTTTAAAACCGATTATTTGGGCGAACTCATCCTTGTGTTGCAATATTTTTTTATGAAGAATAGTCTTGAAAGCGGCATCGGATACCACTTGCGCCAGGGGGATTGTTTTTTGTTGTTCCGGTACACTCGTCAGCTTGGCTTCACCGGCATCAACAGGCTCTTTGATCGAATCATCGGGCTGTGCAGCACTATTATTGTCGGCTGATTCTATAACGGTTCTTAGTAAAGCAAAGCTCTGCCTGATATTATGCGCCAGTTTCGATGACAAGGCCTTGTCATGATCGTAAACAGTCAGAACTTCGGTGACAGCCTGTTTACGATTTTTTTTCGTGGCTTCTTTGTCTCCAATAAAAAAATCGCCAGGCGCCTTGATATTTTTTTTTACAATATCACCCAGTTGATAGGTATATCTGGGTGCGATAAAATTCGGGAAGAGAATTAGCGTAAAAACGCCCGTAACCAGAAAAAGAAGATACAGTCGAATTAAATAACTGGTACCGGGACGGTTAAAAAACGGTTTTTTTTTATGTTCAAATAACATTGGCTAATTTACGGGCAGTTAATTTGCAGGCTTGGGCTTGTCGGCATCCAAATCTTCGTAGGCTTTGATAATCGCTCGCACCAAACGATGACGCACAACGTCAGCTTTTGAAAAAAAAACAAATTCAATCCCTTTAATCCCTTGCAAAATATTTTTCGTTTCAACCAATCCTGAATGTTTGTTCGATGGCAGGTCAATTTGGGTCACATCGCCTGTAATTACCGCCTTGGAGTTAAACCCCAGGCGGGTTAAAAACATTTTCATCTGTTCCGATGTCGTATTTTGGGCTTCATCTAAAATGATAAACGCATCATTTAGCGTCCGTCCGCGCATAAAGGCCAAAGGCGCCACTTCGATAACGCCTTTGGCCATCAGCGCCGCCACTTTTTCATAAGGCATCATATCATGCAACGCATCATAAAGCGGCCTTAAATACGGATCAATTTTTTCGGCCAAATCGCCAGGTAGAAAACCCAATGATTCGCCGGCTTCAACAGCAGGACGCGTCAAAATGAGACGGTTTATACTGCCTTTGGCAAGCGCCGCCACAGCCATGGCCATCGCCAGATAGGTTTTGCCAGTTCCGGCGGGCCCGATGCCGAACACCATGTCTGTCTTACGAATGGCGTCGATATAGGCTTTTTGAGCCGGGCTTTTAGGCGCTATGGAGCGTTTTTTATTGGTAATATAAACCGTGTCTTTAAAAATGGTTTTCAAATTACAGTGATCATCGGCGCTCAATACACGAATGGCGTAATCAACATCATTGGAATACACGGGGTAACGGTCCCGGAGAAGATCGTAAAGCTGGTTGAGAATATTTTCAGCCAACTCAACAACGACCTTATCTCCCTGGAAGAAAACCGTATTACCGCGCGCTGTAATTTGAATATCCAAGGCATCGGCGATTTTAGCAAGATTTCGGTTGTGTTCGCCGAACAGTTGCATCGCCAGATCAATATCATCATAAGTCAGCCGGGTCTGGGGCGTCTTTATATCAGTAGTCGTATTACTCAAGAACGATCAGCACCGCTTGGGCTTCAACGGCGTCCCCTACGGCGCAACGCACCTCTTTTACAGTTCCGGCTTCTTCAGCCACCATCGGCATTTCCATTTTCATGGCTTCCAGCACCAGCACCTCTTCACCTTCTTCAATTTTGTCTCCTGGTTTTACTTTAACTTCAAACACTTTGGCAGCCATTGGCGCAATAATCTCACTCATTTTATTCTCCTTTAATTAATATAACTAAATCAGGGATTTCTTTAAAATAACATACTTGAAATGTAGGGTGGGTGAAGCGTAGCGTAACTCACCGTATTTTCGAGATCAGACGATGGTGGGATACGCTTGACCCATCCTACAAAAAAAATTACACTCAAATAGAATCGCTACCCTTTGATAATCCGCGGCAGCATCATGTGATGATGCGCACAAATTGATTTCGGATTCTGGTAAGCGGCTCCGGCAAAGGCCTTCAGGTAATCCCGAACGCGACTTAACGGTGCGACTTCATCTACCAGTCCGTTTTTAGCGCAATAGGCCGGGCGGGAGTTGTCATGGTATTCCTGGGCCATTTGATTCATTTTATCAATAATTGGCTCCAGCGGTCTTCCGGCGTCTTTTTCTTTAACCAATCGCCGTGAAAAACTGGCTGCTGCTGCGGTTTCACCGTGCATCACATAAATTTCGGTGGTTGGCAGTCCCAGTGTAAAAGCGTTGTGCCGGTTGGCTGTCGGGCCTCCCATAACATAATGCGCCGCTGCGGTGCCTTTGCGCAACAGCACCAACATTTGAGGAACACCGGTCTGTTCAATGGAATAGATCAGGCTTTGGCCCAGTCCGAGCAGTTCCGCTTTTTCGGCAATATCGCCCACATCGATTCCAGAAGTATCCTGGAACCATATTATCGGCACACGATCGCGACCGCAATGCGTAACAAATTCGTTCATCTTGATCAATCCCTGGCGATAAAGTTTGCCGCCCATGCCGGGATAATCGGCATATTCGGGATAATCCATTCCCAGGAAACCCTGCCGGTTGCCAATAACAGCCACCAAAAAACCATCCAGTTTACATAATCCGGTGTAAATTTCACGTCCGTAGTCAGGACGAAATTCCATGTGTTCACTGCCATCTGTCAGCCGCGCCAGCACTTCGTCAAAATTATAGACCTGTTTTTG
>JAOZRC010000925.1 GCA_029940345.1 Desulfobacterales bacterium | reverse complement strand
AAACAGGCTCTTAGGTGTCACATTGTTACAAAGTGTAACATTGAAGTGTCCATGCTTAGGCAGCACTGTGGTTGAGCAACCTTGCCGCATCCGGATAGACATCGCCTCCGAGTTTTCTTTTTCCTCCCATGGATCATATCAATAAAATTAGATTATATTTCAGTAGGATATAATTAAAAGCGCTCTAGATGTTACACTTTGTAACATTAACGCTTTTTTATCCGCATCTTTCACATCGTTTCGTCCTCCTTTTATTTTTTATCTATATGATATTTCCTGATTATAACGGATTTGGGGGAGTAATAACAAACTTTACAAATTATTATTTTTACCTCGAAGAGGTCAGGTAATATAGCCTGGGGTCACAACCCCAGGTTCGTGAATGAAAATGACAGCAGCGCCCTGAAGGGGCGTGGTAAAACTGATCCCATCTGTTTTTTATCCCGCGCCCCTTCAGGCCGCAAAAAAAAATATTATCACTGACCTGGGGTTGAAACCCCATGCGATATCACTTTGCCGCTCTGCGGCATAACCTCTCCCCCAAATCCGTTATAATCAGGATATTTCAATAAAATAAATATAAATTGAGCCTTTTCTTTAAGTTGGCATGTTTTTTGAATGTGTAATCGTTTATTATTTTCCGAAATTGTCAGATTTTTGTAATCGGACCCCCACCTAAATTTTTTTTAACAGGGAGCAAGTACAATGATTGATCTGAAAGAGACACCGTCTGCCAGGCAAGACCTGGACAACTATGAAACTGAAAACATTTTTCACTCGTGGTCTTACCAGCCTTCCCAATCCCCTCTACGGGTGGTTTCTGCCAAAGGCGTCCGCTTTACTACCGAAGAAGGCAGGGAGCGGCTGGATTTCAGTTCCTGTTTTGTGAGCCATAATATCGGCCACCAGGACCCAAGGGTGGTGGATGCCATCTGCGAGCAGGCCAAAACATTGACAAGTTTCGCCCCGAGCCTTTCCAACAAACCCAGGGCGCTGTTAGGCAAGATGCTGGCTGACATCACACCGGGTGATCTTTCCCGCTCGTTCATTTCCCTTGGGGGAACGGAAGCCAATGAGGCGGCTGTGAAGATTTGTCATCAATATACCGGCCGGCGTAAAATGCTCGCACGTTATCGAGCCTACCACGGCGGCACGGCCACTGCCATGACGCTCTCTTCGGGGGACGCCCGGGGATGGGCCCAGGTTCTGGGAGGAACCGAACTGGTGACCGTGCCACAACCATACTGTTACCGATGCATGTTCGGACACCAATACCCTGAATGTGAATTACAATGCATCAAATATATCGACGAAGTGATCGAACTGGAGGGCGGCAGCGAGAAAGTGGCCGGGATCATTTTCGAGCCGGTCACCGGCGCTAACGGCATCATTGTGCCGCCCCCCGAATATTTCCCCAGACTCAGGGAGGTTTGCGACAAATGGGGAGTGCTTATGATTGCCGATGAAGTGATGAGCGGGTTCGGCCGAACAGGAAGATGGTTTGCCATGGACCATTGGGATGTAGTGCCCGATATTATGACCCTGGCAAAAGGGTTGACCTGCGGTTATTTGCCCTTGGGCGCCACGATCGCCCGAAAGCATATCGGGGACCGATTCAAAGAACAGTTTTTTGCTCACGGCGCCACCTACGCCGGCCACGCCCTGGCCTGTGCTGCGGCCCTGGCAGTGATTCCGATTTACCAGGAAGACAACCTCATCGAAAATTCCGCCAACATGGGCCATTACCTGTTGGAAAAAGCTGAGGAACTCAAGGAGAAACACCCCTGCGTGGGCGATGTGCGGGGTCTCGGCCTGTTTGTGGGGCTGGAACTGGTGAAAAATAAAAAGACCCGGGAGTCCATCATGCCGCTGGATGCCAAAATTCGTGCCGGGACCAATCCGAAGCTGGAAGTAGCCAAAAAGCTGGGTGAACTGGGCATGATGGCCATGGCGGCCAATCCGGGCAATGTGATCGCCATGGCTCCCCCGCTGATCATCACCAAAGATGAAATTGACGAAGGCATCGCCATTATGGACCAGGCGCTGAAAGTTGCTGATTCCTTTACTGAAAACGATTAAGCCAACGCTAACAGATAGAAAATGAGGCTACCATTATA
>JAOZRC010000924.1 GCA_029940345.1 Desulfobacterales bacterium | reverse complement strand
CAGCAATTCTGTCACGCCGCAAGACGGGCAAGACAGCGCTGATGCAGCGTCTGTACAATATGGTCTTTGAAAAAAATCATGGTGTGGTTCCGTTTTATTTCGAAATCAAAGAAGAAAAGCTGTGGTATGGCGAGCTTAGCGAAAAATATTTTCTTGCGTATATTTACCAGTATATCGCTTTCAAAACAAGAAAACCTGGATATATCCCTTATGCGGAACGATACACGATTGATGATGCGGCCAAAATCGCCTGGAAAGAGGGCCTTGAGATGCTGACTTATAGTATCAGGGCGGTGCGGAATCTTCAGAAATTAGGAAAGACATCCCGGATGTGGGATGCAGTGAGGGAAATGCCACGGCTCATAGCCGAAGATGAAGGGGAAACGGCCTTACAAATCATTGACGAATTTCAATTTCTCAATAGCTGTGTGTATTGGGACAAGGAAAAGCGACACCTGGCGGACGACTTCGCCGCTTCTTTCTTTCATACCTGCGAATACAAAATTGCGCCCATGCTGGTGGCGGGCAGTTGGGTGGGTTGGCTGATGGATGATCTGAGTACAATGCTTCCTGGCCGATTCAGCATCTGGCAACTCGAAGACCTGCCAAAAGATGAAGCCATTGAAATGGTGTTCCGATATTCGTTGATTGAGGATATCCCGGTATCAGAAAAAACGGCGTATCTTATCGCCCAATTGAGCGAAGGAAATCCGTTCTATATCAGCGCATTGTTCCGATCAAAGTATCCGCATAGAGAGCTTGCATCAGAGGAGGGGGTGCGGAAAACGCTTGAATTTGAAACCCTTAACAAAGCCGGAATCATCCGAAGTAATTGGCTGGAATGTATCGACTCCGCATTTCCCAGGATCAATGATAAACACGCCAAAAATATCGTGTTATACCTGTCGAAGCACCGCGACCGCATTGTAACCCGGAAGGAATTGAAAAAACACCTGGGGTTGGAAATGCCGGATTACGAGCTGGATATAAAAATGGATGCTTTGCTGAAAAGCGACATTATTGAGGAGACGCGTCTGCAATATCATGGGGTTCGGGACAATATCTTCGACAAGGTGTTCCGAAGCCGCTACGGAGACGATATTGACAACTTTATGGCTCATGGTGCTTCGGATGAGTACAAAGTATTATTTGAGAAATTGCAGGATAAATATGGACGACTATCCGGAGAACACAACCGTTACAAGGGAGCCTTTGCCGAATTTGTAATCAGCCATCATCTGAGCTATGCGGCGCACAGGGAAAATGAACTGTTCAAAGGCATGATGCGCAACCTGCCTGATGATTTCAGGTTTGCCGAATATGAAAGCGTGCGGGCGTATCACACGCCACCCCTTCACAAACCGGAATTTCAGCTTGATATATTGGCCAGGGCGGATGAAAATGAATATACGCTGATCTGGGAAGTAAAACATCGGCAAACAACAAAATTTTCACTCGACGAGGCCAAGGAGTTTCTGGAAAAGGCCCGGGAACTGATTCGGCTCGAAGAGATCGTTAAATATACGCTGATCGTATTTTCCACGGCCGGATTTACCCAGGAGACGCCGGATTGGTTCAGGGAAAATCAGATCGCATGGAGTGAGGATGCCCGGTGGCTGGATACGGGTCTTCTGACTTAGATGTATCGGTGCGTTACGGCTGACGCCTAACGCACCCTACAATCTGCCAGATGTAAACCGAACTACAAGGATTTCAGGTAAAAAGGGATTTTTACCAATCCTTTCTTACAACTAATCCTTGTAGTTTCAGCAAAATGCGTAAATATTCCAACCTGTGGGCTTGCTATAAAATGTAGGGTGGGTGGAGTGTAACGTAACCCACCATATTTCTGCAAACGGTGGGTTACGTTACACTCCACCCACCCTACATTTGAGGTATGTTATTTTTTGGGAAATCCCTTAAATCGTTGTTACTAAATGACTGCGCAACAAAAACATGGAAAAAACAATCAATCCGCATGATAAATTGTTCAGGGAGGTTTGGAGCGACAAAGCAATCGCTGCTGATTTTCTGCAAAACTATCTTCCCGCTAAGGTGCGCACCCAGATTGATCTGAATACACTTAAAATTGCCAAAGACACGTTTATCGAAAAGGAG
>JAOZRC010000923.1 GCA_029940345.1 Desulfobacterales bacterium | reverse complement strand
CACCGTATTTCCGTAAATTGTGGGTTCCGTTACACTCCACCCACCCTACATTTTGCATATATTATTTGGCATCCTTCATGTTGACCCAAAAGCAGTTTACACTTTTAGAAGGAGTGCTAAACCGAAGGTTTGGCGTATTCAGCGCAGAATGAACGCAAACTGCTAAACCTTCGGTTCAGCACTCTGCCAAATTGTAAACCTGCAAATGAAGGATGCCTATTATTTGGGGGGAAATCTCTAAGAGTAAGATATTATAAGGCCAAATCATGATCAAACGGTTTTCATCGCGCCGTTCAAAACCGGATACATTCTTTATCAATAACTGCCTGACCGGAGCGGTTGTTTATGACCGCATTGCCGGCTATTTTCGATCATCCATGCTCGAAGTGGCGGGTGAAAAAATTGAAGCCATGAACGGCAAGGTAAGGGTTGTATGCAACTCCGACATTGATGCACGCGATGTTGAAACCGCCCAAGCGGCGCAGCAGGCGCTTCGCAAATCATGGTGTGCCGGCAATCCCGAACAATCAGGTGAATTATCCAAAGGCCGCTTTTTACGGCTGCACCGGTTTATCGCTGAAGGAAAACTTGAAATCCGCGTGCTTCCGGATGACGTCTTTGGTCTGATTCACGGCAAAGCCGGGGTGATCACATATAAAGATGGCCGCCAAACCAGTTTTATGGGAAGCGCCAATGAGAGTTTTTCATCATGGCAATTGAATTACGAACTGGTTTGGGAGGATGATTCCACAAGTGCGATACAATGGGTTCAGGATGAGTTTGATGCGCTCTGGTATCATCATCTCGCTATCCCGTTGAGTGATTTTGTTGCCTGCGACATCAAACGCCTGGCCTGTCGAAGCGAAATCACCATTGATGATTGGAAACAGGACTCCGAACAGACTCCGGCATCGGGTATCATCGAAACACCTGTTTTTCGGCGAGAATACGGGCTTTGGCCGCACCAGAAATATTTCATCAAACTTGCGTACGATGCGCATTTGAATGGAAGCGCAAGATTTATCTTAGCTGATCAGGTCGGTTTGGGAAAGACCGTTCAACTCGCACTCAGCGCCATGTTGATGGCGCTCCACGGCCAAAAGCCCGTATTGGTCATTGCTCCCAAAACCCTGCTGCCTCAATGGCAGGAGGAATTATTCAATCTGCTGGGGATTCCTTCGGCGGTATGGAACGGCAACGACTGGATCGACGAACAAGGCATTGTGCATCCTTCCAGAGATGTCGCGTCCATCCGCCAATGTCCCCGCAAAATCGGCCTGATTTCCCAAGGCTTGATCACATCCGGTTCTGCAAACATTGAACACTTAAAAACATTGACTTATGAATGTATTGTAGTTGATGAGGCGCACCGTGCAAGGCGTAAAAAAATCAACGCCCAAAGCATGTTTCAAAAAGCTGAACCCAATAACCTGATGCGGTTTTTATGGGAAATGAGTTCCAAAACTGAAAGCATGCTGCTGGCAACCGCGACCCCGGTTCAGATTCACTTGATCGAAGCGTGGGACCTTTTGAATATTCTGGCGCAAGGCAATGACATGGTCATGGGCACCAAGTGGTCGGAATGGCGGAAACCTGACCGCGCGCTATCCGTGGTTACCGGTGAATCTGCTATACCGGATGAACCGGGTGAGGCCTGGCCATGGATACGCAACCCGATGCCGCCGGCGTCCGAAGGCATGGTTTTCAGAAATCTCAGGAGAACATTAGGGCTTAAAAATAACGCCTGCATTGCCAGCGGGGACAGCCTGGATTGTTTAAGACCCCCTGAAATCACCCGGCTGAAAAGCATCATTCCCGATTTTGGGCGTAAACATAACGTGTTTATCAGACACATTGTCAGAAGAACACGCGATTTTCTTGAAAACACGATTGACCCTTCCACCGGCGAACCCTATCTCAAGCCTGTCAAAGTCGTTTTATTTGGTGAAGGCGCCGCTGATTCCATTGCCTTACCGCCCTATTTACAAGATGCTTATGAGGCAGCCGAACAGTTTTGCAAACTGCTGGGTCAAAGAGTGCAAGGCGCCGGATTCCTAAAAACGCTGTTATTGCGAAGAATCGGCAGTACGATTTATGCCGGACGCAGAACAACCGAAA
>JAOZRC010000922.1 GCA_029940345.1 Desulfobacterales bacterium | reverse complement strand
CATTTTGCGTACACGTAATTGTGATGAAGGTTTGTTTTGGACAAAATCAATAAAAAAGAACTGAGCGAAATTGATATTTGTGACTTGTTCATCACCCCTGCCATCAAAGATGCCGGCTGGGATCATATGCAACAGATCCGCCGCGAGGTGACGCTCACGCCAGGCCCCGTCATTGTCAGGGGCAACATGTCTTCCCGCAACAAGAAAAGGAAAAAGTTCGCCGACTATGTGCTCTATCAGGAGCCCGGTGTCCCCATTGCCGTAGTAGAGGCCAAAGACAATCATCACACCGTCAGTCACGGTATGCAGCAGGCTTTGGGATACGCGGAAATACTGGAAGTACCCAGCGCATTCAGTTCTAATGGCGATGCCTTCGCGTCTCATAATAAAGAACCCGCCGACGGGGAGGATATCGAGACCCAATTTCCGCTTGAAAATTTTCCACCGCCCCAAACGCTCTGGAAACGGTATAAGACCTATCGCGGCATAGAAGATACGTCGGAAGAGCTGGTCCTTCAGCCCTATCACACTGACAGTTCAGGGAAAGAAGCCCGCTATTACCAGGTTGAAGCCATTAATCGGGTTATTGAAGCGGTCGCGGGCGGCCAAAAACGTGTCTTAATTGTGATGGCCACAGGTACCGGCAAAACCTATACGACATTTCATATCATCTGGCGGCTCTGGAAGGCAAGAGTCGTCAAGAGAACCCTGTTTTTGGTCGACCGGAATATCCTGGCCGATCAAACCCTGGTCAATGACTTCAAACCGTTCGGATCGGTCATGACCAAGGTCAAAAACCGCAAAATCGATCCGGCCTATGAAATTCATCTGGGCCTCTATCAGGCCATAACGGGACCGGATGAAGAAGACAAAATATTCAAAAATGTTTCCCCGGATTTTTTTGACATGATCGTGATCGACGAGTGCCACCGTGGGAGCGCCGCAGAGGATTCCGCCTGGCGCGAAATCCTTGAATATTTCTCCGGCGCCATTCAGATCGGCATGACCGCCACGCCCAAGGAAACAAAATACGTTTCAAACATCACCTACTTTGGCGAACCGGTTTACACCTACAGTCTGAAGCAGGGGATTGCAGACGGTTTTTTAGCGCCCTATAAAGTGGTCCGCATCGATATTGACAAAGACCTCTATGGCTGGAAACCCCCTCCCGGCATGAAAGATGATCTGGGGCAGGAAATCGAAGACCGCGTCTACAATCAACGAGACATGGACCGCATACTTGTTCTGAACCAGCGAACCAAACTCGTTGCAAACCGGGTGATGAAACTCCTTAACGCAACCGATCCATTCGCAAAAACCATTATTTTTTGCGAAGATATAGACCATGCCGAACGGATGCGTGCGGCCATCGTGAACGCCGCGGGGCAGCTCGCAATCGACAACCCCAAATACGTCATGCGCATTACCGGCGACAGCGTGGAGGGCAAGGCGGAGCTGGACAATTTCATCGATCCTGAAAGCCGGTTCCCCGTCATCGCCACGACTTCAGAGCTATTGACAACCGGTGTTGATGCAAAAACCTGCAAGCTCATCGTACTGGATAAAACCATCAACTCAATGACGTCATTCAAACAGATTATTGGGCGGGGCACCCGTATAGAAGAAGAATTCAACAAATACTTTTTCACCATCATGGATTTCAAAAAAGCGACCGAACTCTTTAGAGACCCGGATTTCGACGGCGAGCCTGTGGTTATTTATGAACCGGGTGACGACGATGATCCCGTTCCGCCAGATCCGGATGAGTTTGATGATGAGAATGACGAAGATAATGATGGTAAAGGCGTCAAAAAATATGTTTTTGACGGAGTTCCTGTTGAAATAACCGCGGAACGCGTTGAATACTATGGCCCGGATGGAAATCTGATTACCGAGTCTTACCGGGATTTTAGCCGCAAACGGATTAAATCCGAGTTCGCTTCCTTAGATGATTTCCTTCGGACCTGGAATACCGCCAGGAAAAAGCAGGCCGTCATCGACGCCCTTGAAGAACATGGCATCATCCTGGACAACTTGAAGGAAACCGTTGGAAAAGATTATGGCGACTTTGACTTGATATGCCATATCGCCTATGACCAGCCCCCGCTCACCCGAAAAGA
>JAOZRC010000921.1 GCA_029940345.1 Desulfobacterales bacterium | reverse complement strand
CCATGGCGCTGCCTGAAAAACAGCCGGAAGCTGGGGAGGAGGGCAGCGGTGAGATTGCCCCTACATTGTTTCGAGCATTTCCATTGTAGGGGCAATCCCTTGTGGTTGCCTGATATTGCAAATTGTAAACTGGGCAATGAAGGATGCCAGAAAATGCATGGTAGTTTGATTTTCGCAAATGGTATTATAAGGCTTCTTCCATCTCATCAACAAACCGACTCCGCATACTGGTTTGGCCTTTTCGCCAGGAAGCGGAGCTGATATGAAGAAAACGTTCTGAGCGCGTTATGGAAACATACATCAGACGCCGCTCTTCTTCCAAACCGGCTTCCGTGTCAAGCGAACGCCAATGGGGAAAAAGCCCTTCTTCACAGGCTACCACAAAGACAACCTTAAACTCCAGACCTTTGGCGGCATGAATGGTTGACAAGTTTAACCCGAAACCGTCTTCGTCATCATCCGCTTTATCCTCCCTGACTAAGGCGGATTCTTCCAGATAATCGACAATGGAATTTTTTTGCGATGCCGAATGAATCAATTGTTCGATGTTTTCGAAACGCGTCGTGAAATCCATACGAGCACCTTTAGTATAGTCCTGGATATACCCTTTATAGTCTACGCGGGTGATGATCGTTTTTAGTGCCTGGTCCGGTTTCATCGTTTTGATTTCATCTAACAATTCAATCAACTGTTTCAGTCCCTGATAAATTTTAGGCGTAAAAATTTTAGCGGTAAGTGCCTTACGGGCGGCATCCTGAAGGCTCATCTCCCCGGTTTGAGTTGCGGCTATTTTCAGAATCGTTTTAGGGCCGATTCCGCGCTTGGGCACATTAATAATGCGTTCAAAGGACGCATTGTCATGTGTGAACAGGGCGGCCGCAAGATAACAGTTCAAATCCATGATTTCTTTGCGCTCAAAAAAACCCTTTCCTCCCATCATGCGGTAAGGGACGCCATTGGCGCGACAGGTTTTTTCAAAAGAGAGGGAAGCGAATTTGGTGCGATACAGCACAACCATTTGTTCTAAGGAAATGCCTTTATGCTTATAAGCAATCACTTTGCGAACCACCCAATCGGCTTCTTCGGCATCACTGTCAAAGTGGTTAAGATTCACAACGCCGCCCTTTTTCGCGGAAAAGCACTCTTTTTCCATGCGGTGGCTGTTATACCCGATCAGGTCATTGGCGGCTTGTACAATTTCATCAGCGGAACGGTAATTTTGCTCCAAACGAAACACTTTGGCGTTGTTATACTTATCCGGAAACGATAGAAAATGGTTTATGTTGCTTCCCCTGAATGAATAAATCGCCTGCCAGTCATCTCCGACACAAAACAGGTTGCCGTCTTTCAACAGCAGGCGGGTCAGCTCTTCCTGGAGATTATTGGTGTCTTGATATTCATCAACAAGCAAATAATCAAAGCGCTCTCGGTAGGAATCCTGTACGTCTTTATGATCTCTTAAAAGATTCCGCGTTAATAATAAAATATTATCAAAATCAACCGCATTGGCGTTTTTCAGCGCTTTTTCATAATGTTCAAAAACATCAGTCAAACGGATGTGTGATATACGGGTTTTACGATCAAAATACTGTAACGGATGGCCGGAATTTTTAGCATTGGATATCTGCGTTTTCACCGCTCCGACATATTTTTTATCGAAATTCATCTCGCTTACGATAATGTCGCGAAGGAGTTTCTGTTGCTGGTAATCCGCATAGACCTGAACTGGCGGCTCAAATCCCAGCAAGCGACAGTGGGTTTTCAAAATAATAAAACAGGCTGAATGATAGGTGCGCACCCAGGGGAAGCGCTTCAATGGCAGGCCGGTTAAGCGGATCAGGCGTTTTTTCATTTCTTCAGCCGCTTTATTGGTGAAAGTGATTGCCAGGATGCGTTCGGGCTCATATCCTTGGGAGATAAGATAGGAAATTTTGGCTGTCAGCGTTCGGGTTTTACCTGAACCGGCACCGGCAACCACCAAAGCGGGAGAGCCGATATGTTCCACCGCCCGTTTTTGTTGATCCGATAGTTCCATGGGCTTCCTTGTTTGAAGTTACAAAGTACAAGTTTTAAATTCCGAATTTAAAATTTTACTTGAACTTTTCATGCCAAATGTAATAAAATCAA
>JAOZRC010000227.1:3134-7892 GCA_029940345.1 Desulfobacterales bacterium | reverse complement strand
CTCGGCCTGATCTCTCAATTCAAAGGCTTTCTTTTTCATATTGATGATAGCCATAACAGCTTCCGGACTTAACTGTTCCATGGCTAGCACTGAGTCGAGTTTTTTAATAGCGCTTATCACTTCGATCTCTTTTTTATCCTGATAGGACAGTTTTAAATTTTCCAACCCAATTTTGTAACCGAAGTTGAAAAAAGAGCCGGATTTGTTCGGCTTGATAAATTGCGAAAAAATGAAACTATCAAGGAAACCGGCGCCCGTTTCGATATCTCCTTTCTTAATCGACAGCCTGATTTTTTCCAATTTTGAACTGGTATCCGTCACCGCCAAACCTTTTTCAAGAGTTTTGCGAAGGTCCGGCGGAGGCGCGCCTTTTTTAAATGTATATAAATCAATATAAGGATCATCCACGCCTTTTTTGATGTTCGAGATTTTCCCGACTTCCAAAAGCACGGATTGGTTTTCACCGTTGCCAGCCAAGCCGATCATTTCAAGTTTGAAATTTTTCAACGCTGTGTCTGAAGGTAGGTTGATATTGTTTTCCTGCGCGCCTTGGATCTGTCCGGTAATGGGGAAATTTGCAGATGTTACCTTTTCGATGGATGCATGGACCGTTTTTACTTGAAAACTGCCAAATCCGAACGATTCGTTTTTATCCGCCAGTTTCGAGAAGTCAAAACCCATCTTCAAATTCCTGATGGACCGTGACAAAATCCGGTCTTCCACAGGGTTGTATAAAATAACCATCTCTTCGATAAGAGCATTATCCGGCGCTGAAGCCGGAAGATTTTTAAAAACCATGTCCTTGAACAAGGAATCCAATATCCAGGACATATCCGTGAAAATCATAGGATTTTTAAAAGTAACCCGAAAGCAGCCGTTATCAGCCGGTTCCACCAAGCAGTTTTTCGGATCGGCTTTAAAACCGGACCCGGGCTGCTGCTTATTGAGATGCTGAAGCAATTGTTCAGCCACTTGTTGGTGTGTCTTATCTTCCTTATTTCCGCAAGCAAATGAAAAAAATAATACCAGGGCAATCAATGCCCCCAAATAAAATACCTTATGTTCTTTTTGCATCATTCCGTTTTCCTTTCTGTTTTTGAAGCATACGTTTAATTCAAACTCGTTCACCTGGTATCAGCTTATGGGAGCTGAGGAATTTGAGCCTTCTGCAGCCATTGAATAATTGCTTCCGGAATGAGCCATATCTTAATGACGTTATCTGCGGAAACAGTGAGAATTCGGGAACCATCCGGGGAAAACAGGGCGGAACGAACGATACTCGCATGCCTGTCGAAATTTGATAAAATGTTGCCTTTCAGATCCCATAACTTTGCGGTACCATCTACCGAAGCGGTAGCCACTCTTTTGCCATCCGTAGAAAATACGGCGGTATTGATCATTCCTTCGTGTCCTTTGAATCTGATTATAAAATCACCGTTACAATCCCATATTAGCACTGTGTTGTCATTGGAAACAGCCAGAACTTTCAGGCTATCCGGGGAAAACAGGGCGGATGAAAAACCTTCATCGCCCAATCGTATCTTCGTTCTTATCTCTTGAGGTATTTTCAGCTCCAGGGCTGATTGTGTTTGCAAATTCAGCACGATTGGCACAACCGTTCGAGCAAGTATCTTTTTGCCATCAGGGGAAAACACCGCACGATTCACCTGTGAACGTATATTCCAATCTTCTGAGAGATTGCCGTCCATATCCCAAAGTTTGACAGTTCCATCATGGGAAGCGGTGAGGATTTCAGAGCCGTCCGGGGAGAACACCGCTGAATTCACGGCGGAAGTATGCTTGTTCAGGTCAGCTAAGAGGTTGCCCTCTGAATTCCACAATTTAGCCGTGTGGTCATTGGAAGCTGTCAGGATTTTGGTATTGTCCGGGGAAAATACCGCTGAATTGACATTAGATGTATGTCCGTTAAACTGCGTTAACATATTGCCATTAATATCCCACAATCGGGCGGTTCCATCCGCCGAAGCTGTCAGAATTTTGGCGCTGTTGCTGGAAAAAACGGCTGAATTTACAATGCGGATGTGCCCATCAAATCTTTTAACTATGTTTTCCCGCAAATCAACCAGTTTCACTGAATTTCTGGAAATAATGAGAATCTGATCGCCATTAGGAGCAAAAATGGCCGAATCTCCGGTAATTCCGAGTTTCATGGCCGGTTGATCTCTCAAATCCCACAGTTTGGCGGTCATATCCCTGGAAGCTGTGAGTATTTTAGTGCCATTGGGAGAAAGCACCGCCGATGAGACCCTGTCATTATGTCCGATTAATTCCGCAATAGCATTACCGTTCAAATCCCATAGTCTGGCGGTGTGGTCATCGGAAGCCGTTATTACACGGGCGCCATCCCTTGAAAAGCTTACGGAAGTAATATTTTGGTGATGCCCATTAAACGTCGATAGAGGCCGGCCGTTCAAATCAAACATTTTAATAGTTCCATTTGTATAAGCGACAAGGATTTTGGCGCCATCCGGCGTAAATTGGGCCAGGCTAATCATACTCTCATGCTTACGAAAGTCATGTAAAAGCTTCCCATGCCAATCCCAGAGCCTGATCGTATTATTAAAAATCACAGTCAGGATTTGCTTATTCGCTGGGGAGAAATCAGCCGAGATCACTGTTTTCAGTGTCCCATATAATTTGCCTTCCAATTCCCACAGCCTGGCGATTCTATACTTATCAAGCGTAAGAATCATGTCTCCGTCTGGAGAAAATTCAGCCGTTTTTAAATCCATGGAATGTTTATATTCTCTTATCAAAACGCCTTGCAAATCCCACAACCGCGCGTTGCTATCCTTGGATGCCGTAAGCACCATCCGTCCATCGGGCGAAAACACAGCCGAGGTGACAATATTGTCATGTTCAAAACGATGCAAGCGGTTTCCTTTCAAGTCCCATAATGCAGCGCTGTTTTCCCTTGAAATCGTGAGTATTCTTTTCCCATCCGGAGAGAATTGGGTGGTATACACAACACTGTCGTGTGGCATTTCCGCCAACAAATTTCCATGCAGGTCCCACAATCTGGCAGTGTTGTCCGAAGATGCGGTGACGATCCTGTCCCCTGCCGGAGAAAACCGACCGTCGATGACATAGCCGTTATGCTTCATGTTTATATTGTAAAACGGTTTTTTCAGGGCTGAAGATGCGGCAGAGCTCAATACCCTCATAACGTTGTCATTTTTATCCAAGCGATACGCTTCTTCGACATACCGTATGGCGGCTATCGGATCGGCTTCGAATTTCAACTGGGCTTGTGAAGTATAGGCGTTGGCCTGGGCTATTCTTGCTTTATTGCTTGCTTCCCTTGCCTTGTACACCGCAAAACCGGACAATCCGGATAATGCAATGATGATACATATCAGAGTGATAATAAATCGATTTCTTTTTTGTCTTTTTTGTCTTATACTATTTTCGATGAAATTTTTTTCACTATTGTTTAGCCAGGAGTCTGGTGAATTTAAGTCCGCTTTGACCTGATCAAGTCTGGGATCATCAATCCATAATGGTCCGTTTTTAGTTGAGTTGTCCTTCGCTGCCTGCGCCACTCGATTGCGCAATATTATTTTTTCATCATTCTCTTTTATCCAATCCCATAAGGTTGGCCATGCCCTGATTAAAGCCTCGTGCACCAATTCGATATAGATATTATCTTCTTCGTCTATGTTTTTATAAATCAAACGGGCTTCAAGCAATGTGTCAATAACTTCATATATCCGGTAATTTTCATCCTTGGAAAAATTCAACTCTTCCATCAGCAGTCTTTTTGCAACCGGTTCACCACCTTCCACAGCTACCATTCTGAGCAGGATTTTTCGAAGGACATTCTGATTCTCAATATCCGATTTATAGAGATACTCTGCTCGAGTGCTTAAAGCTCCTATCACTCCTCCTATAGCATTATAATCCGATTCATGCAGGCTCTTGTCATTTCGGCTTTCGGATAATCTATACAATTCACTCAGGGTAAATGAGAGTAAAGGCAACGCTTCGTGCGATTGGATAACCTCATGAACAATTTGGTCGACCAATCCGGGCGGTTCTATGGACAATACCTCTTGAATAGCCGGTTTTTCTATAATCTCTCGTAGTTCTCCTATTGATAATGGAGGAACCGTATATCTGGCATCTTTCCAATATCGTTTGATATCCGATTTGAGAAATTGCGGTTCGAAATCAGCGCGAACTGTCAAAATAATTTTTAAAAGATTTCTCTTATCGGAATCCAGCAATAGTTTTAAAAATTTGATAAATTCGTCTTTTCTTGTTTCGGAACAACGGGTTATCAGTTCTTCAAATTGATCAATTACCAATACATTTTTAAAAGAAGTAAGATTTTGAAAAATTTTATTTATATCGTTGGCCATGGTAACAATACTATTAAAAAGTGTCGATTCGTAAAGTTTTCTTTCCAGGGCCCTGATTGGATATTGGCCAGGACGAATAACCGGTATGATGTTATATTTTCTTTCAAACAGCGCAGGGAGCAAACCGGCTTTGACAACAGAGGATTTCCCGGTACCTGAAGCTCCAGTCACAACGATCAGATTATTATTATCAATTCTTTGAACCAAGTCTTTTATGACCCTTTCCCGTCCGTAGAAAAGTTCTTTGTCTTTTTCTTCAAAGGATTCTAGACCTTTATATGGATTCTTTCCAGACCTTTCAGGCAAATTTAATTCATAACCGGGGACTATAAATATATATTCACCTTTGTCGTGCTTTTCCAATGGAATAATGCCA